>DASTEA010000140.1:0-5138 GCA_035710075.1 Thiobacillus sp. | reverse complement strand
ACCCAGACGAGGCGCGAAAAATTGAGCATGCCGTCGGTGGTGCTTCTCTTGCTGCGATGACCTTCATGCTTGCCGCTCACGGCATGGACCTCGCAACGCTCCCGATGATCGGATTCGACCCGGAAGGTGTGCGCGCCCTGCTCAAGGTTCCCGATGAATACATCATCACTATGCTGATTGCTGTCGGAAAATCGGCGGGCCACGATTTGCCGCGCCAGCAGCGCAGGGCTCACGAAGAAATCGTTCATTGGGGAACCTTCGGTGGGCAGAGAAAGGTCGTTCAGCTTGATTCTGCCCCCTAACCAAACGGCATCGAGCGTCGCTATGGCTAGGAATGTCATTTCAGACCGTCCGGGGTGCGCCCCGTGCCTGCTGTTTGCTGGCGACCACGAAGTGGTCGGGCCAGATCCTTCACTGGGATTCGATGTCGTTGCTGGCTTGGATTAGGGATGATTCTCATCCACTATCACCATCGACACGAATTCCAGGGAGGAGCAAACAAGGGATTGTGGGGCACTCACAATTCACCGTAGACTTCCCAACTATCGTTAGGCTTCTAAACGGGAACATCATCCACCGCAAGGGGCCTCTTCTTTTCAAAAAAATTGATCACGCCTCGCTTCCGTTTGCCCCGAAAGCTTCACATCGATTCACCCATCATTTTCTCCACCGCAGGCACACGTTCCACAGCTTCCAGGGGTAAGCCCTTAGTGTTGTTGTCGTACTGAAGGTTGTTTGGCGAACTGCGGTAGTGGGGAACGACATATGTGCCGTCGCTGCGTGTATGGCTTCCCAGCTTCACGTACTGATCACGATGCCGGGGAGGACACGATGGCGGCAAGCAGCAGCATGAAAATGGTGGCAGCAAGCGCCAGCATGAAAATGGTTTTCATGGTGCAAGGTGTCCGAGCGCTGATAGCTGGCCAGGATTCTGGAAGGTATCGATGACGTACATGGTCTCGTGCGACATAGCGGTCCCTGACAGTCAGGTACTGACGTTAACGTCCGTATAGCATTGATATTTAGGGCGCCCGATGCAACCAGGTCGCCACCTGATTCCTGATCGCTTGTTTTCTGTGTCTCTATAGCGACTCCCACAATGCGGACGGCTTGGAAAGGCTGCGGGGCACACTTTCTCTATGCGCTTTGAGCAGACGCAAGCTCAAGCGGGGTCATTATGTCCGGGCACATCTACTCGTCGATGCTGACAATGTCGGCCAGCTCGTCGGCAGATAGCGGCTCCTCGGTGGCGAGCTGATGCTGCAGCACGGCAAGGTCGGCTTCCGAGGCATCGTCGCCCACGCGTGATCGCTGGACGATGCGCTCACGCAGGGTGGCGACGGCAACGGGGAAATCGAGGACACGAAATTGGACGCCGCGTACGCGTGAGGTTTCGCGCAGCAGGTCGCGCTGCCAGCGCGCGGTGAAGGTGGCATCGACGATCACCGGCCAGCCGGCGTCGAGGATTTCCCCCGCCAGCCGCGCCAGATGGTCATAGGTGCGACGGGTGGCGTCGGCCGCGTATAAATGCTGTCCGACAGCGGCGCCGCTGCGCGCCAGGGCGTCGAGCCCGGCGAGGCGTTTGCGTTCGACGTCGGAGCGCAAGCGGATGGCGCCCGGTGTCTGCATCAGCTTTTGGGTGACGGTGGTCTTGCCGGAGCCCGACAGGCCATGGGTGATGTCGAGCCGGGCGGCCAGGGAGGGCGTCAGCGTGGTGGCCAGTTTCAGCAGCGTGCGCACCTCGGCGAACGCAGCGTCACGCTCGGGGCCGGCGGTCTGTCCGCTGCGAATTGCACTCACCTTGGCGCGCACCAGCGCGCGGTACACCGCGTAATAGCGCAACAGCGCGAGTCCTGCGTAGTCGCCGGTCTGTTCCAGCCAGGCGTTGAGGAAAAGCCAGGCCCAGTCGGCGTGGCCGCGCTGCAGCAGGTCCATGTAGCAGAACGCGACCTCCGATTGGATGTCGATCCAGCGCAGTTCGGGATTGAATTCGATGCAGTCGAACACCAGCAACTGGTCGTCGACCCAGGCGAGGTTGCCAAGGTGGAGGTCGCCGTGGCATTCGCGCACGAAGCCGTCGCGCTTGCGTGCGGCCATCAGCGGGGCGAGCCTGGCGTGCTCGGCTTCGCTCCAGCGCTGCAGGGCCTCGAGTTGTTGTTGATCGGTCGGGTCGTCGAGGCGCGACGCGATCTGCATGAAATTCTGCGCCAGCGGCTGCCAGATTTTTTCCGGGCTTCCCCAGGGGCTGTCTGCCGCGGCGCGCGCGCAGCCTTCGAGATGGAAGCGGGCGAGGGTGGCCGCGATGCGTTCGACGTGTTGCGCGCTCATCCCGCCCTGGTCGTCGAGCCGGTCGAGCGTGGCATCCGGGGGGAACTGGCGCATTTTCACGGCATACTCGAATGCCTCGCCAGTGCCGTTGACGCGCGGGGCGGCCGGGGTGCCGGTGATGGGGACGACATCGAGATAGATGGCCGGCGCCAGCCGGCGGTTGAGCTCTACTTCGTCGCGGCAGACGTGCAGGCGCTTGTCGAGGCTGCTGAAATCGAGGAAGCCGAGGTTCAGCGGCTTCTTGATCTTGTAGGCGAATTCGCCGGTGAGCAGAACCCAGGAGATATGGGTTTCGATCACCCGGACCGGCCCTGCCGCGTGGTCGTAGCAGGACCGGTCATGCAAGCTGCGGATCAGTTGAGGCAGGTCGTCTTTCAAGTCCGGCATCACACAATTGCCGCTTCGTGCTGGTGTGGGTGGCCGGATCACATTTTCGGGTGGCCTTCCTGCGCATACTCCCGTTCGTGTTTTTCCTGGCACACGATGCAGCGCTTGGCGGTCGGGTAGGCCTGCAGGCGTTCGAAAGCGATGTCATCGCCGCATTCGATGCATATGCCGTATTCCCCATTCTTGATGCGCTGGAACGCGGCCTCGATGTCACGCATGCCCTGTATATGGCGACCCAGAATCGCCACATTGAAGTCCGCCAGTTCATTGGCCATCGATTCGTCGCCCGTGTCGCCGGGTTCGCTGTTGAGCAGATCGATCCGATGCTGATCACCCGAGTTTTCCAGCTCAACGCGCACTTCGCGCAACAGCGCCTGGTTGTCCTCGTTCAGCCTTTTGGTGAGTTGATCAAGCTGGGATTGGTTAAGGGGTGCCATCGAACCTCCTCCTCATGTACGGTTGCAAATACCTGCCTTTAGTACTTAGCAAACTCCTGTCTCAAAGCATAAGCCAAATCAGAGCCTGCGCGTCCCGCTGTTCCTTTTAATCCGACCACTCGCTAGCGCCCTGTCATGGCCTGCCACAAAGACTCGATCAGCTGGCTGCGCAATGCGTGCCATTGGCGCCGGCCGCCATAAACGTGCTTCTGATTCATCTCCAGCTCGATACCGATATAAGCGTCAGCCGGGAAACGGCGGCGCAGATAGGCGGTAAAGCCGTCGGACGTGCCGGCATAGGGGTAATTGCGGCGGACCGTCAACCCAGGCGCCCGCGCCTCGAGCCGGGTCTGCCAGCGGCGGCACAGATCAACTTCGCCGGGCCGCGCCGGATCGTAGAGCAGGCCGATGTCGGCGTTGCGGATGGTGCCGTCGAGTTCCGGGGTGAAGCTGTGGGAGGACAGGTGGACCACCCGGCTGCCATGTGCAATCGCAGCAGCGATGGCCGCCTCGACCTTGTTTCGGTAAGGCAGGTAATATTTTTTCAGTATCTCGCGGCGGACCGTAATCGGCGCGCCCCGTGTGGCCCCGGAGTACAGGCGCGGATGACCGATGGAGCGGTTGAGATCGATCAGCAGGCGGCTGGTGGTGGAGACGAACAGGGGTGCGCTCAAGGCCTTGGACAACGCCCGTGCCACGGCGAGCGCGCCGGGATCGTAACCCCGGTGAGTGTGCAGCAGGGACTCGAAGCCCGCAAACAGGGGGCGGAAGCGGGGCGGGATACGCTTTCCGCCATGTTCGCAGGTGATCAGGAAGTGGTCTGGCTTGGCCATGGCCTTATCTGTCGACGAACATCTTTCCCGTTTCCAGACAGTCGCACAACTCGAGGTAGACCGACTGCAGGCGGTCTTTCGAGCAGACCGGGCCGACCGCGCGCAGGATGCGGCGGGCAAGCGGTCCCTGTTCCAGCATCACGCGCAGGGTCTCGAACCAGAAGGTGGAACGGTTCAGCCCGGTGCGGGTGACGAGGTGCCGCCACAGGTCGCCCGCCCGATAGTGCGGGTCGGACAGGCCCAGCAGCCGCAGATACGCGGCGTCGTCAATCACCGCCTCGTCGGCGTCGCGGATGCAGGCGGCGAGGATCTTTGCCAGGCGGTCGGTGCCGATCGCCTGCTGCATGGCGAGCGACGACCATTTGTCATCGTAGAGCGCCCGGATGACGGCGGTGCCGGCGGCAGCGATGGCGAGGTCGGCCTGCGGACACTCCTGGACGTCGATCACGCGGATCTCGATGGCATCGCGCTCGAACCGCGGGATCGCGCCGCGCGCGTTGAGCCATTCGTGCTGCAGCACGCCCTCAGGATCGAGCGGGGCGATGTCGCGGTACATCGGCATCAGCACCTGCGCCTGATATTCGGCGTGGCTGCTCTGGGTATGCGGGATCACCTCTCCGATCACCGAAGGGACGCGCTGGACGGCGGCGCGGTAGGCCTCCATGCGGGTATCGAGAAAGCCGCCGGGCCTGCCGTCGGCGAAGGGCGAACTCGCGGCGATGGCCGGCAGGATGGGCAGCAGCAGCCGCACCGCGGCGTGCAGCCGGGCGAACTCGGCGTCGCTGGCGAAAGGCAGGTTGAGGTGCATGCTTTGCAGGTTCGCCTGGCCGTGTTTCTGGCAGCCGAAGATGCGGTCGTATGCCTGGTAGATCGTTGCCTGCTCATGAGGCCACAAACGCGTTTCAGCGGCCGGGTTCATCCAGGGATGCATGGCGCCGGGCATGAGGCGGGCGCCCATGGATTCCAGCAAGCGGTTGATGGCATTGACCTCGGCCTGGAAACCCGCAGCGAGGGGCTCCAGCGCGGGAGCGGGATGGGCGTTCTTGACCTCGACGAGATGCAGCACGATCTCGTTGGACCAGCCAAACTTTCCACGATCGACCTCCGACAACGTGCGCCCTGATACCGCTTGCAGCAAGGCGTCGGCAATCGG
>DASTEA010000139.1:0-5162 GCA_035710075.1 Thiobacillus sp. | reverse complement strand
TGGATCTGAACAGCGTGGGCGAACTCGAAATCTACGTCGACGGCGCCGACGAAATCACCGAACACTTCGCCATGGTGAAGGGCGGTGGCGGCGCACTGACGCGCGAGAAAATCGTTGCCGTGTGCAGCAAGCAATTCATCTGCATTGCCGACGAAAGCAAGCTGGTCGGCGTGCTGGGCAAGTTTCCGCTGCCGGTCGAAGTGATCCCGATGGCACGCTCGTATGTGGCGCGCGAACTCGTGAAACTGGGCGGACAGCCCCGATTGAGAGAAGGCTTCACCACCGACAACGGCAACCTCATTCTCGACGTGCACGGCCTGTCGATCGTCGATCCGGTGTCGCTGGAAACGGCGATCGATCACATCGTCGGCGTGGTCACCAATGGCCTGTTTGCGCGGCGCGGGGCGGATGTGCTGCTGCTGGGAACAGAATCCGGCGTCAAGACCTACAAGAAGTAATTACTGCGGTCGCTCGTCTTCATCGGGCGCTTCGCCTTCGTCCAGCTTGGGCTCCACCGGAACCCGATATTTCTCGGTGGCCCACTGTCCCAGATCGATCAACTTGCAGCGCTCGCTGCAAAACGGCTTCCAGCGATTTTCCGCCGTCCATTTCACGGCCGCGCCACATGTCGGGCAGCTGACGATAGGGGGAGTGGCGGCGGGCTTCATAGGGTGCAAAAGGTCAGGTCAAAGTCGATCGGCTGGGCGGAGCAGGTGCGCAGCGGCCCCGATCCCGCCTGCACAAAGCGGATGTTGAGCATGTATTTGTTGGCGGATATCTCCGGCACACACGGCAGTTTGTCGCCCAGGGTGACGCGAATCAGCTGCGGGTTGCGTGATTCGAGCATGCGCTGATACTGGCCATTGTCCACATGCTGCATTTCGGGCTGGCCACTGTCGCGCAGCAAGCCCAGCACGATGTCGACCGCCGCACGGATTGACAAGAATGGCGCCAGCCAGCGCTGCAACTGCCCCATGCGTTCTTCAGCCGATTGATGCAGCCAGAAATGGTAGGCCGGCAGGTCGAATTCGCACATCCCACCCGGGATGGCCGCGCGCTGTTTGATGGTCATCAGCCAGTCGTCTTCGCGCAGGTGCTGGCCGACTTTGCCTGGCAGCTTATAAATGCCATGGTGCGCCGACTCGATCGCCGCCAGCACCTTTTCCAGCATCACGCCCTGCACCTGAGGATTGCCACGCAACGCCGTCAATACGGCTTTTTGTCGGTCCAGTTCCTGCAACAAATCGGATTTGAGGTCGGCGCGCGCCGCCACCTCAGCCATTTCGAACAGGGTCAGCAAGGCCGCATGATGCGCATGCGGGTCGGGCGATGCGGCATAGGCATCGAAGCGTTCGAACAGGTCTTCCAGCCGCAGCAAAGTGCGGATGCGTTCGCTCAGGGGGTATTCGTAGTGGATCACGCCGTGCCGCGTCGGTTTGGATGAGCCGATTGTCGCCGATCCAAGCTGAAAATCAAGGCGACTGCGCGGCGGCAAGCGCCAGATAACGCTGGTGCAGCGCTGCCACTTCGCCACGTAACGCCTCTGGGCTTGCGGTGTTAACGATGATGTCGTCCGCCGCGGCCAGGCGTTCGGCGCGCCCGGCCTGTGCCGCGAGAATGGCTTTTATTTCGTCATGCGTGAGCCCGCTGCGCGCCATCACCCGCGCGACCTGCACATCTTCCGGGCAATCGACCACCAGCACGCGGCTCAGCACATCCCGGTAGCCGCCGGTTTCAACCAGCAGGGGAATCACGACGAGCGCATAGGGCGCGGTCAGCGTGGCCAGCGTCTGTTCCACCCGCTGCCGGATTCGCGGGTGCAGGATGGCTTCGAGTTGGCGCCGCGCAGCGCTGTCGGCGAATACGCGGCGGCGCAGGGCAGCGCGATCCAGCGTACCGTCTGCCTGTATCACCGTTTCGCCAAACACCGCGCGAATCGCATCCAGTGCTGCCCCGCCGGGCGCGGTGAGGTCGCGTGCAATGACATCGGTATCGATCACCGGAACGCCATGCGCGGCAAAGCAATCAGCGACGGTCGACTTGCCCGAACCGATGCCGCCGGTGAGCCCGACCGTGAACATCAGATCAGAATTGTCCGAGATAGGCCTGCGTCAAATCGGCGCCGAAGAACAGCGCCACCAGACCGCCGCCGGCCAGATAGGGGCCGAAGGGAATCGGCACGCGCCGGTCATGTTTCACCAGCACGATCATCGCGATGCCAATCGCCGCGCCGACCACCGACGACAGCAGCAGGGTGACGGGCAGCATCTGCCAGCCGAGCCAGGCGCCAATGGCCGCCAGCAGCTTGAAGTCGCCATAGCCCATGCCGTCCTTGCCGGTGACCAGCTTGAACAGCCAGTACACCGACCACAGCACCCCGTAGCCGGCGATGGCGCCGATAACTCCATCCGGCAGGCTGGTGAAATGGCCGCCCAGGTTGAACAGCAGACCCAACCACAACAGCGGCAGGGTGAGGCTGTCGGGCAACAGCGTGGTGTCGAGGTCGATGAACGCCAGCGCGACCAGCGTCCACACCAGCAGCAGTGCGCCCAGCGTTTGCGCGCTGACGCCCCATTTCCAGGCCACTGCCGCCGACAGCAGTGCGGTGAGCAACTCAACCAGAGGGTAGCGTGCGCCGATCGGCGTGCTGCACGCAGAACAGCGTCCGCGCAGCCACAACCATGAGAGCAGCGGAATGTTTTCCAGCGCGGTGATCTGATGCCCGCACCGCGGACAGGCCGAACGCGGCAGCCACAGGTTGTAGCGAGCGGCCTCAGGCACGGTTTCACCGCGCAGCTCGGCGCACTGCGCGTGCCAGTCCGCCTCCATCATCTTGGGCAGGCGATGGATGACGACGTTGAGAAAACTGCCGATCAGCAGGCTGAATAAAAAAACCAGCCCGGTGAACAGGGCTGGTTCGGCATGCAGCAGTTCCATCAGACGACCGAACCCATCTTGAAGATCGGCAGGTACATGGCAATCACCATGCCGCCAATGAGGACGCCCAGCACCACCATGATGATCGGCTCCATCAGGCTGGACAGCGCCGCCACAGCGTCGTCCACTTCGGCCTCGTAAAAGTCGGCCACCTTGCCCAGCATGGAATCGAGCGCGCCGGATTCCTCGCCAATGGCGGTCATCTGCAACACCATGTTGGGAAAACGTCCGGAGTTCTGCATCGCCTGCGTCAGCGCCATGCCGGTCGAGACTTCGCCGCGAATCTTCTGGGTGGCCTCGACGAACACCTGGTTGCCCGACGCCCCGCCTACCGATTCCAGCGCTTCGACCAGCGGCACCCCGGCGGCAAACATGGTGGACAGCGTGCGCGTCCAGCGCGCGATGGTGGCTTTTTCGATCACCGCACCAAAAATCGGCAGCTTGAGCATGACGCGATCCATGAATTTCTGCACCTTGCGCGAGCGCTTCCAGGCCTGCAGCAAGGCGTAGATGCCGCCGCCGACGATGCCGAAAATCGCCCACCACCATTCGACAAAGAAGTCCGAGATCGCCATCACCACCAGGGTCGGACCCGGCAAATCCGCGCCAAAGCTACTGAACAGGTCCTTGAACGCCGGAATGACGAAAATCATGATGATGGCGGTGATGACGAACGCCACCACAATGATGGAAATCGGGTAGAACAGCGCCGACTTGATCTTGCTCTTGATGCCGAGAATCTTTTCCTTGTAGATCGCCAGCCGTTCGAGCACGCCATCCAGAATACCGGCCGATTCGCCTGCGCCCACCAGGTTGCAGAACAGCGCGTCAAAATACAGCGGGTGACGCCCGAACGCCTGGGTGAGGCTGCTGCCCTTTTCAATGTCCGCCTTGATTTCCAGCAGCAGGCGCTGCATCGACGGGTTGGAATGCCCGCGCGCCACGATTTCGAACGATTGCAGCAGCGGCACTCCGGCTTTCATCATGGTCGCCAGCTGGCGCGTGAACAGGGTGACATCCTTGTCGCTGATGCGCTTGCCGCCTGAAAACAGCGTGCTCTGTTTTTTGACCTTGGTGACGGTGACGCCCTGCCTGCGCAGCTGGGAATTGACCATGGCCAGACCACCGGCCTGCATCTGCCCCTTGACCTTCTTGCCACGCTTGTCCATGCCTTCCCACATGAAGGTGGCGTCCTTGATTGCCTTTGCCGCTGTAGCCATACTAAATGTTCCTTAGAGGTTGGTAACGGCCTCGACCTCTTCCAGCGAGGTGAGACCGGCTTTCACTTTCAACAATCCTGCCTGGCGCAGGTCGCGTACGCCCTCGCGCCGCGCCTGGTCGCCAATATCGGATTCATTGCCGCCCTTGATGATGATGCGCGTCATGGCGTCGGTAATCGGCATCACCTGATAGATGCCCACCCGCCCCTTGTAGCCCGTGCCGCCACAGATATCGCAGCCCACTGGTTTATAGGGCCGCCACCCGTCCAGCTGATCCTCGGTGAATCCGGCCGCCAGCAGGGCTTCCTGCGGAATATCGGTCGCCTGCTTGCACGAACACAGCCGCCGCGCCAATCGCTGCGCGGTGATCAGGATCACCGAGGATGCGACGTTGAATGGCGCCACCCCCATGTTGAGCAGGCGGGTCAGCGTGCCGGGCGCGTCATTGGTGTGCAGGGTGGACATCACCATGTGGCCGGTCTGCGCGGCCTTGATCGCGATGTCGGCGGTTTCCAGGTCGCGAATCTCGCCGACCATGATGACGTCGGGATCCTGGCGCAGGAAGGATTTCAGCGCCGCCGAAAAAGTCAGCCCGGCTTTGTCGTTGACGTTGACCTGATTGATGCCGGGCAACTGGATTTCCGCCGGGTCTTCCGCCGTCGAGATATTGACGTCAGGCTTGTTGAGGATGTTCAGGCAAGTGTAGAGCGACACGGTCTTGCCGGAACCGGTCGGGCCGGTCACCAGCACCATGCCGTAGGGGCGTTGCACTGCGTTCAGCAGCAGTTCCTTCTGCCACGGCTCGTAGCCCAGCGCCTCGATCCCCAACTGCGCGCTGGCGGGGTCGAGAATACGCATGACGATCTTTTCGCCATACAGCGTGGGCAGGGTGCTGACCCGGAAATCGATGGCGCGGTTTTTCGACAGCACCATCTTCATGCGGCCATCCTGCGGCACGCGCTTCTCCGAGATATCCAGCCGCGACAGCACCTTGATGCGCGAGGC
>DASTEA010000138.1:0-4706 GCA_035710075.1 Thiobacillus sp. | reverse complement strand
TCACGACGGCAGCGCGAATCGGCCACCACCACGTTGTAGAAGGGACGGTTTTTTGCGCCGCCGCGCGAAAGACGAATAACGACCATGATTTAACCCACCGGGTAAACGGAGAAAGCCGAGGATTATACCCAAATCCCCCCGACTTGCCAGCGTGCAAGCATTACCGCATTCCGGGCAGCATGCCTTTCATGCCGCGCATCATTTTTGAGAGGCCGCCTTTGCCCATCATTTTCATCATTTTCTGCGCCTGCTCGAACTGGTTCAGCAGCTTGTTGACTTCCTGCACCTGCACCCCGGCGCCGGCGGCAATGCGGCGCTTGCGCGAGGCCTTGATGATGTCAGGCTTGCGGCGTTCCAGCGGGGTCATGCTGTTGATGATGCCTTCCAGCCGGTTGACGGACTTGTCGTCGGCGCCCGCCGGCGTGGCCATTTGCCCGGCGCCGGGGAGCTTGTCCATCAGCGCCGAGATGCCGCCCATTTTGCGCATCTGCTGGATTTGCGATTTGAAATCCTCGAGGTCGAAATCCTTGCCTTTCTTGACCTTGTCGGCGAGTTTCCTGGCTTCGACCAGGTCGACCGAGCCCTGCGCCTGCTCGATCAGCGAGAGCACGTCGCCCATGCCGAGAATGCGCTGCGCCATGCGCTCGGGGTGGAAGGGTTCCAGCCCGTTGGGTTTTTCGCCGACGCCGATGAACTTGAGCGGCTTGCCGGTGATTTGGCGCACCGACAGCGCTGCGCCGCCGCGCGCGTCGCCGTCGAGCTTGGTCAGCACCACGCCGGTGAGCGGTAGCGCCTCATTGAAGGCCTTGGCGACGTTGATGGCGTCCTGGCCCTGCATGGCGTCGACCACGAACAGGGTTTCAACTGGATTGAGGGTGGCATGCAGCGCGCGGATCTCGGCCATCATCATCTCGTCGATCGCCAGCCGGCCGGCAGTATCGACGATCAGCACGTCATAGAACTGGCGGCGCGCATGACCCTGCGCGGCCTGCGCGATTTTCAGCGGGTCGCGCTCGTCGCCTGCGTCGAAAAAGCTGACGTCGAGCTGGGTGGCGAGCTGTCGCAACTGGTCGATGGCGGCGGGGCGGTAGACGTCGGCGGAGGCGAGCAGGACTTTTTTCTTGCGGTTTTTCAGCAGCAGCGCGAGCTTGCCGCTGGTGGTGGTTTTGCCCGAGCCCTGCAGACCGGCCATCAAAATCACCGCGGGCGGGGTGGCAGCCAGATTCAGTTCGGCGTTTTCGCCGCCCATCAGGCGGGTCAGCTCTTCGTGAACGATGCCGATCAGCGCCTGCCCCGGCGACAGGCTGGTGAGCACCTCCTTGCCCAGCGCGCGGGTCTTGACCGCCTCGATGAAGTCCTTCACCACCGGCAGCGCGACGTCGGCTTCCAGCAAGGCCAGGCGCACCTGGCGCAAGGTGTCCTGCACGTTGGCTTCGGTGATGCGTGCCTGCCCGCGCAGGGACTTGACGACGCCGGCGAGGCGTCCGCTGAGATTATCTAACATGGCGGTTTTCTAACACGTCTTCCTTGTTGCCGCTAAGGGCGGCGTGGATAATGGGCTGACTGAATTCAGAGTCCCATTTTAACGAATGTCTCCGCTGTTGCTGATTACTTTGTGTGTGAGCGCCCTGTATGGCTGGGTGGCCTGGCGCCTGCAGCGCCCGCCGCCCGCCGCATCGGTGCGCTGGTTGCTGCCGCTGGCGCTGCTGGCTCACGGCGCGCTGATCTATCTGTCGGTGCTGGGGCAGGGCGACATCCGGCTGGGGTTCGGCAATTCCCTGTCGACGATTTTATGGCTGACGGCGCTGACCTACTGGCTGGCCAGTCAAGGTGCGCCGCTGGCGCGTCTGCAATCGTGGGTCAGCGGGCTGGCGGCGGTGTCCGTGCTGGTCATGGCATTTTTCACTGCCTCCCATGCCATTCCCGATTCGCAGGCGCTGGCGCTGCGCGCGCACCTGGTGGTGTCTTTTCTGGCCTATGGCCTGTTGGCGGTGGCGGCCTTGCACGCGGTGCTGATGACCATGCTGGAAAAGCAGCTGCATCGCGGCACGCTCATGGAGGACGGCGCCCCCCCCCTGCTGACGCTGGAGGCCATGCTGTTCAAGACCATCGGTGCCGGATTCGTGCTGCTGACCCTGGCGGTGTTCAGCGGGGTGTTCTTCTCGGAAGAACTCTTCGGCACGCCGCTGCAGTTTTCCCACAAGATCGTGTTTGCCATCCTGTCCTGGCTGGTGTTCGGCGGCCTGCTGGTGGGACGGCATTTCCGGGGCTGGCGTGGGCGCACGGCGCTGTATTGGACGATCACGGGCTTCACCCTGCTGCTGCTGGCCTATCTGGGCACCCAGTTCGTGATGGAAGTATTGCTTGGGCGCTGAGTTATCCGCCGGCCACACCCTGAGCCGTCCTTTTCCCTGCTGACGTCCTCAATCCGCCCTTTTCAGGAATAGTCCTTGGAAGCACTCTCTATCAGTACCTTGTTCGGCCTGCTCGCAGGCCTGTTGTTTTTGTCGGCCTGCTTTTCCGCATCCGAAACCGCCATGATGGCGATCAACCGCTACCGGCTTCGCCATGCCGCCGAAACCGGCCACCGTGGTGCGGTCCTGACGCTGTCGCTGCTGAATCAGACGGACAAGCTGCTGGGCGTGATTCTGCTCGGCAACAACCTGGTCAATATCGCGGCGGCGACGCTGGCGACGATCATCTCGATTCGCCTGTTCGGGGATTCGGATGTCGCGCTATCGCTGGCGACCTTGCTGCTGACCTTTCTGATCCTGGTGTTCAGCGAGGTCACGCCCAAGGTGCTCGGTGCGTCCCACCCAGAACGCATTGCCTATCCGGCCGCGTATGTGCTGCTGCCGATGCTCAAGCTGACGTATCCGGTGGTCTGGTTTGTCAATCTGTTCGTGCAGGGGATCCTGCGGCTGTTGCGGATCAAGCCGCCCGAGCCGGGGCATGGCAATCGCCTTGGTCTGGAGGAGCTGCGGACCATCGTGCTGGAATCGTCCGGGTTGTTGCCGCGCGAACACCACAGGATTTTGGTGAATCTGCTGGAACTGGAAGACATCACCGTCGATGACGTGATGACGCCGCGCAGCCAGATCGAGGCAATCGATATCGAGGACGACCCGGAGCGGCTGCGCCAGCAGATTTCCACCAGCCACCATACCCGGCTGGTGGTGCATGCGGGCTCGTCCGACAACCTGCTCGGCGTGCTGCATGTGCGACGGGTGCTGCACGCACTGGCCGGCGAGGAACTGGACCCGGAGACCCTGAAGGGCAATCTTGAGCAACCCTATTTCGTTCCCGCGGGCACGCCACTGTTCACCCAGCTGCGCAATTTTCAGAACAGCCGCCGCCGGCTCGCGCTGGTGGTCGATGAATACGGTGAGTTGCAGGGACTGGTGACGCTGGAAGACCTGCTGGAGGAAATGGTCGGCGAGTTCACCACCCAGGCGCCATCGGACACCGGTTTCCTGCGGCGTGAAGCGGATGGCAGCTGGCTGGCCGAGGGGTCTGTTCTGCTGCGTCATCTGAACCGCAAGCTGGGCTTGTCGTTGCCGCTGGACGGCCCGAAAACGCTGAACGGCCTGCTGCTGGAGCAGTTCGAGGACATTCCCGAGGCGGGGGTGAGCATCAAGCTGGGCGACGTGCCGGTGGAAATCGTGCAGACGCAGGATCGGGCGGTGAAGATGGCGCGCATCTATCTGCCGGCATCTGATGACGCCTCGGCCGGAAATTCCTCAATTTAGGCGAAAGATCGCCGTTAAGGCCAGTGATCCCCCATTCGCTGCCTGCGGCGGGTGAGGCGGAAACGATCTGATGCTGGACTTGTCTGGAATTGAGCTATGGCTGCTGTGACAAACACCAATAATTTAACCGGGCTGGCGCGCGCCATGGTCAACCATGGCTGGCTGTCCGAAGACGACGCCGAGGGCGTATGGAAGCGCGCCAGCCAGTCGGGCGAATCGTTCGTGACCGAACTCATCAAGGGAAAGCGCTTCAAGGCCGATCAGGTCGCGGAATTCGCGGCCATCTCGTTCGGCTACCCCTTTCTCGACTTGAATGCCATGGATGCGGAGAGCCTTCCGCAGGGGGTGCTTGATCCGAAACTGGTGCAAAAGCGGCGCGTGATTGCCTTGTACCAGCGGGGCAACAAGCTGTATGTGGCGACCTCCGACCCGACTCATCTGCAAGCGCTGGACGAAGTGAAGTTCCAGACCGGGCAGGCGGTGGAACCGGTGGTGGTGGAAGACGACAAGCTCGGCAAGCTGATCCGGAAAGCGGGCGAGGCAGACGACAACATGATGGCCGTGTTGAACGTTGAAGAACTCAATCTGAATTTCGCCGACGAGGAAAGCGCCGTCGCCCAGCAGGATACCGGCGGCATCGAAGTCGACGATGCACCGGTCGTGCGTTATCTGCAGAAGATCATGCTCGACGCCATCAATCTCGGCGCATCCGACATCCATTTCGAGCCTTACGAAAAGTACTACCGGATCCGCTACCGGCGTGACGGCATCCTGTCCGAAGTGGCGCAGCCGCCGATGGCAATCAAGGACAAGGTCGCCTCGCGCATCAAGGTGCTGTCGCGGCTGGATATCTCGGAGAAGCGCGTGCCGCAGGATGGCCGCATGAAGATGGTGCTGTCGAAAAACCGCGCCATCGATTTCCGGGTCAGCACCCTGCCCACGCTGTATGGCGAAAAG
>DASTEA010000137.1:0-2033 GCA_035710075.1 Thiobacillus sp. | reverse complement strand
AGATGGGCTGCGACACCATCGCGATCAAGGACATGGCGGGTCTGCTCACGCCCTACACCGCGTTCGAACTGGTGCAGGCGATCCGGGAAGCCACCGATCTGCCGATCCATACCCACAGCCATGCGACATCGGGGCTGGCGCACATGACGCACATGAAGGCGGTGGAAGCGGGTGCGACCATCATCGACACCTGCGTCGGCGCGTTTGCCGAGGGCGCCAGCCACCCCACCACACAGAGCATGGTCGCCGCGCTCGCCGGCACCGAATACGACACCGGCCTGTCACTGCCGCTGATCGAGGAAATCTCGGCCTACTTCAAGGAAGTGCGCAAAAAATACTGGCAGTTCGAGTCGGCTTTTACCGGCACCGACACCCGCGTGCTGATCAACCAGGTCCCCGGCGGGATGATTTCCAACCTCGCCAACCAGTTGAAGGAGCAAGGCGCGCTCGACAGCATGGATGCCGTGCTCGAGGAAATTCCACGGGTGCGCGAAGACCTCGGCTTCCCGCCGCTGGTGACGCCCACCTCGCAGATCGTCGGCACCCAGGCTGCGCTGAACGTGCTGACCGGAACGCGCTACAAGTCGGTCACCAACGAGGTGAAGCTTTATCTGCAGGGCCGCTACGGCCAGGCGCCGGGTCACATCAACGAAGAAGTGCGCAAGATTGCGATCGGCGACCTCGACGTCACCACCTGCCGCCCGGCCGACCTCTTGGGCGACGAACTCGACAAGCTGCGCGGCGAAATCGAGGGCCTGGCCAAGTCTGACGAGGACGTGCTGACCTACGCCATGTTTCCCGAAATCGGCAAGGTCTGGCTGCAGGAACGCGCCGCCGGCAGCCTCAAGCCCGAACAGCTGCTGCCGCCATCCGCGGCGCAGCAGGACAGCGCGCCGCGCTATGCCGCCGACGAATTCAAGATCACGCTGCACGGCGAGACCTACCACATCAAGCTGTCGGGCAGCGGCCGCTCCGACGCCACCCAGCGGCCCTACTTCGTTTCGGTTGACGGCGTCTCGGAAGAGGTGCTGGTCGAACCGCTGAACGAAGTCGCGGTGGCAGGCAATGACGGCACCCCGCGCAAAACCGCCGCCGCGCCCAGCGCGCCCGGCCAGAAACCGCGCGCCAGCCATCCCGGCCATGTCACCGCCGCCATGCCCGGCACCGTCGTCGACGTGCTGGTGAGCATCGGCCAGACGGTCAAGGCCGGCGACGGCGTGCTGGTGATCGAGGCGATGAAGATGGAGAACGAAGTGCAGGCGCCGATCGCCGGCGTCGTCATCAGCATCTTCGCCAAGAAAGGCGACGCGGTGACGCCCGACATGGCGCTGGTCGAGATCCAGCCGGAATGACACTGGTCCTGGCCTCCACCTCGCGCTACCGGCGCGAACTGCTGTCGCGGCTGCACCTGCCGTTTGAAACCCTCTCGCCCGATGTCGACGAAACCCCGCTGCTGGGCGAAGCGCCATCGGCCACCGCGCTGCGCCTGTCGGTGTTGAAGGCTCAGGCCGCTGCAGCGACCTGGCCCGATGCGCTGATCATCGGCTCCGATCAGGTGCTGATGCTCGACAGCGAGCAACTCGGCAAGCCCGGCAATTTCGACAACGCCTTTGCACAGTTGAAAAAAATGCAGGGCCGCGCCATGGTGTTCCACACTGCGCTGACGCTCCTGAACAGCCGCAGCGGCCACACACAGACGCGCGACGTGCCGACGGTGGTGCACATCCGCCCGCTCACCGATACGCAGATCGAGGCGTATCTAAAGAAGGAACAGCCCTACGACTGCGCCGGCTCGGCCAAGAGCGAGTCGCTCGGCATCGCCCTGATGGAACGCATGGACAGCCCCGACCCCACGGCGCTGATCGGCCTGCCGCTGATGGCACTGACCGAGATGCTGATGAACGAAGGCGTCGACGTGCTGACCTGGCACGCGGCGTGATCTGAGTGGCCACCCTCTACCTGATCCCGGTTCCGCTGGGCCCGGTCAGCCCGGACGCCTGCCTGCCGCCCGACACCCTCGCGGTCGCGCGCCG
>DASTEA010000136.1:0-24318 GCA_035710075.1 Thiobacillus sp. | reverse complement strand
AAACTGGTCTTTCTCGGCGATGCCGACGTTTTCGCCGCACTGGTGAAGGCGTTGTTCGCCAGCAGCAAGACCGCATTTGAAATCGCCCTCGGCTTGACCGGGGTGATGGCGCTGTGGCTGGGGGTGATGAAAATCGGCGAGCGCGCCGGCATGCTCGAGTTGCTGACGCGCGGCCTCGCGCCGCTGTTCCGCCGCCTGTTTCCCGATGTGCCTGCGAACCACCCGGCGCTGGGCGCGATGACCATGAACATGGGGGCCAACATGCTGGGGCTGGACAATGCCGCGACGCCGCTCGGCATCAAGGCGATGCAGGAACTGCAAAAACTCAACCCCACGCCCGACACCGCGAGCGACGCACAAATCCTGTTCCTGGTGATCAATACCGCGTCAGTCACCCTGCTGCCGGTGACCATCTTCACCTTCCGCGCACAACTGGGCGCGGCCGACCCCACCGACGTGTTCGTGCCGCTCCTGATCACCACCTACATCGGCACCCTGGTCGGGCTTTTTGTCACCGGCATGTTCCAGCGTCTGCACCTGTGGAACCGCGTCACGATGGCCTATCTGGGCGGGGCGACGGCGCTGATCGGCGGCCTGGTGCTGTATTTCGGCAGCCTCGACGCCGCGGCGATGACGCGGCAGTCGTCGATCCTCAGCAACGTGCTGCTGTTCGGCCTCATCGTCACCTTTCTGCTGATGGCGGTGTGGCGCCGCGTCAATGCCTACGAGGCTTTCATCGAAGGCGCCAAGGAAGGCTTTCACACGGCGGTCACCATCATCCCGTATCTGGTCGCGATGCTGGTGGCGATCGCCGTGTTCCGCGCCAGCGGCGCACTCGACCTGCTGATGGGCGGGATGCGCAGCACGGTGCTGGCGCTGGGATTCGACGCGCGCTGGGTCGACGCGCTGCCGACCGCGCTGATGAAACCGTTTTCCGGCAGTGGTGCGCGTGCCATGATGATCGACACCATGCAGGCGCACGGCGCGGATTCGTTCGCCGGCCGGCTGGCGTCGATCGTGCAGGGCAGCACCGAGACGACCTTTTACGTGCTGGCGGTGTATTTCGGCGCGGTGGGCATCAAGCGGGTGCGCCACGCGGTGACCTGCGGTCTGATCGCCGATGTCGCCGGCATTCTCGCCGCCATCGGCATGGCCTACCTTTTCTTTGGCAGCATCGCATGAATCTGAAAGCCTACGACACCCTCGCCGCCGTCGACCTCGGCTCCAATTCGTTCCGCCTCGAAGTCGCCCGGGTATCCGGCGACCAGTTGTATCCGCTCGATTCGCTGAAGGAAACCGTGCGCCTGGCCGGCGGGCTGGCCGACGACAAACAGCTCGATGAAGCCAGCCAGGCGCGTGCACTGGCCTGCCTGCACCGCTTCGGCGAGCGCCTGCGCGGGCTGTCGCCCGCGACGATCCGCTGCATCGGCACCTCGACGCTGCGCATCGCCCGGAACGCCGATGTGTTCATTGCCAAGGCCGAAATCGCCCTGGGCCACCCGATCGAAATCGTCGCCGGGCGCGAGGAGGCACGGCTGATTTATCTCGGCGTCGCGCACTCGCTGCCGGCCTCGCCCGACAAGCGGCTGGTGGCAGATATCGGCGGCGGTTCCACCGAGTTGATCATCGGCCATGGCCTGAGACCGCACGAACGCGAAAGCCTGCACATGGGCTGCGTGAATTTTTCGCAGCGCTTCTTCGCCGGCGGAGTGATCGACAAGGCCGCGCTGAAAGCCGCGGAAGTCGCCGCCCGGCTCGAAGTCGAGCGCATCGCCAAAGCGTTTTCCAAAGGCAACTGGCAGCAGGCGATCGGGTCGTCCGGCACCGCGCGGGCGCTGCGCGAGATTCTCGAACAGAACGGCTGGTCAGCCGGCGGCATCACCGCCGACGGGCTGGCGCAACTGCGCGCCCAGCTCATCAAGGCCGGGCACATCGACGCGCTGCAACTTGCCGGTCTGCGCAGCGACCGCCGCCCGGTGATCGCAGGCGGCTTCGCCATCATGGCGGGGCTGTTTGCCGAACTCGAGATCGAGCAGATGGATGTTGCCGAGACCGCGATGCGCGAGGGCATCCTGTACGACCTGCTGGGCCGCTTCCACAAGCAGGACATGCGCGAGGCGACGGTGGACGAGTTCATGCGCCGCTATCACATCGACACCCAGCAGGCCGCGCGCCTCAAACGCGTGGCACTGAAGCTGCTGGCGGCCTGCGGCGGCAGCGACGAAAACGATGAGCGCTTCCTCGACTGGGCCGCGCGCCTGCATGAAATCGGCTTGTCGGTGTCGCACGCAGGCTACCACCGCCACTCCGGCTACATCCTGGAAAACGCCGATATGCCCGGCTTCTCGCGCACCGACCAGGCACGCCTGGCCCTGCTGGCGCGCGCCCAGCGCGGCGCGTTGACGAAGCTGCCGGGGTTTGCCTCCGGCACGGTGCCGGACAACGATCGTCTGCTCGTCTGGCTGCTGCGCCAGGCCGTCATCCTCTGCCGCAGCCGTGCCGACCCGCACCTGCCCGACGTGGAGGTGGAGGCTAGCGGAAAGCGCTTCCGACTGGGCTTGCCCGAAGGCTGGCTGGAGCGCCGCCCGCTGACCCATCGCGCGCTGGAAGAGGAAATCGTGCACTGGCAGGCCATCGGCATGAAATACACCTTTGGCTAAGCGAGCAAGCGGCAGTCCTGACTGGACGAGTTACCGGGTACGCCAATCCTGACGGGAAGAACGCCGCAATCGCCTGCTTGGCGGGCGGCGGCTTGTCCGCTTCGCAGGCTTCAGAATCGGCGCGAGAGCGCCTGATGCCCTGACCATCCCCTGATGATGCCGGGACCGGCCGGGCCGTGCAGGTGCGAGGTTGGCGTGCGGATTACTGCGAGAGTATCCAGTTCGCCAGGTTCTTCATTTCATTCATGTCCTTGGTATCGATCACCTTGTGATCTTCTTCCGTGCCGTCTGCCAACTTGACTTTCGGGCTCGTGGTGAAGTTCTTGATCAGCTTGCTCTCGCCATCTGCCTTGCCCTTGTACTTGGCTGCGATTTTCTTGAAGGACGGGCCTTTCTTGGTCTTGTCGATGGCATGGCACTTGAAGCACTGGTTCTTTTTTGCCAAAGCCTTCGCGGCATCGGCATCAATGTCGGCAGCCCCGGCAGGCATCACCGCGACGGCCGAAAATGCAAACAACATGCTGGCGATAATTTTGCGTTTCATCGTATTTCTCCTCATTTGATTAATAAAAACTTCCGCCTAGTGATTCATCGCGCTGACAAACCCGACGACCACCAGGACCAGTAGCGTCAGGCCCGCAGCGATCAGCGTCACGCCCAATATCTTGGAGCCCAGGGTCATCGGCCGTGAGGGCGCATCAACCAGATGCTGCTCCAGTTCGCCCGCGTCCACCAGCCGCTGATACTGGGCAGGATGCTCGCGGCGGAACTCTTCCAGCGACTGGGTGCCGGTGAACATCACGATGTCCGGCGGCGGCAGCTTATCCGGCCGGAAGTGGTTGTTGAAAAAGTGCACCGTGAAGAGGAACACCGCCGCCAGGAAGGCTTCCTCGCCATGCACGACGGTGGCGACGTTGAAGACCCACCCCGGCAGGAAGCTCGCGGTCACGGTCGGGAAGGCCAGCAGCAGGCCGCTTGCGCCGATGATGGAAACACCCCAGAACACCGCCCAGTAGTCAAACTTTTCGAAGTAGGTCCAGCGGTCGAAGCGCGGTTTCTCGCCTTTGCCGAAGAACCACTTGAACATCCCCACCATGTCGCTGAGATCCTTCCAGTTCGGCACCAGCGAATCCGGGCCGAACCAGCGGAAGCTGCGGTCGCGCAGCAACTTCTGCATCACGTAGATGAAGTGGATGAAGAAGATGCTGATGAACAGCGCGGCCGCCACCCGATGGATCAGGGCAAGGCCGCGAGCGCCGCCAAGCGCTTGGGCAACGACCGGCGCCCAACTGGTATGGGCGAACAGCGCCGCGCTTCCGGTCAGCACCAGCGTCATGGTGATCAGGGCAAATGCAAGGTGGGCGATGCGCCAGCCGGCCGGGAAGCGCTGGAAGAATTTCTTCTCGTCCTGCGGCAGCCCCTCGGTGCGCACGTGAGGAACCGCCTTGTGCGCCTTGCGTTCCTGCCATTCGCGGTAATACCACAAGCCGGAGTGCACCCAGAAGAAGGCGAATACGCCGACCAGCAAGGCAATCATGAATTTGGTGGCGATCCACATCTGCGGATACTTTGCGAAATCATGGCTGTGCGCGTGCGGGCCGAAGGTGGCGAAGCCGGCGGTAGCCAGCGGCCGTTTCTTGCCGTCATGGCACTCCCTGCAGGTCTCCAGGCGATTGCTCGGATGCACCGTTGATTCTGGATTCCTCGCCGACAGAATCCCGTGGCTGCCGTGGCAGTCGTAGCACTTGGCCGTTTCGGCATAGCCCAGCTTCGTGACTTGGCCGTGATAGGTGTCGCGGTAGGTTTTGAGCCGTTCCTTGTGGCAACTGCCGCATTCCTCGTTATTGAGCAGTTTGAAGGAGACTAGCGAGGTATTGGTGATCTCGTGGTTGGTGTGGCAACTGGTGCAGACGGGCGCCTTGGCATTGTTCTTGTCGAGGACTTCCTGGCCGTGCACGGACTCGGCGAAGGTTTCGAGCTGCTCGTCGTGGCAGTTGCCGCACAGGGCGGGAATCTCTTTGCGCCACGCGGCATATTGCGGGCTCGTCTTGTCGACCGGCACGTCGAAGCTGTGCGTGTTGTGGCACTCGCTGCAGACGGCATTGGGCTGCGTCGGATTGTCCAGGTTTGGACGGGCATGGAAGGATTTCTTGTAGGCCTCGATATTCTTGGCTACGGTTTCCAGCCGTGGCCGGACGCTGGTCGTGCCGGTCTGCTTCGCCTTATCCCACAGGGCCTGGTGGCATTGCGCGCAATCGGGCGCCTTGGCGGCGCTCTTCCGGTGCGGGCTGACGTTATCGGTAATGTTGGTGTGGCAGGCGACGCATTCCATCTTGGCATGCACGCTCTTGCCGTATTTGTCCGGGATGATTTCATGCAGCGCGCGGTTTTCGCCGTCGGCCCCAGGTACTTCGAGCTTTCCCCGCTTGCCGTCGTGGCAGGCCAGGCAGGTCGCGTTGTCGAGTGTTTGCGATGCATGGGCAGAGGGCTGGCTGTCGGCGGCCATGACGGGCAAGGTCGCCAGGGCGCCCGCCACGCAAGCAGCAAAGGCCATCACCCATTTCGCAAATTGGCTGGAATGCATTATTTTTTCCGATGTTGAGTACTGCTGGTCGATTGACCGATGCCATCGAAGAACAGCCTGCCCGGTGTCTGCTGATCAGGCCCGGGCAGGCTGTGTGTGCCGGATTACGGCAGCTTGACGGCGTTGATGTCCACCTTGGTGCCTTTCTTGACACCGAGACCCAGGGTTTTCTGGAACGAAACCTGGTGGCCGCGGGTGGTGATGTTGTCATCGTGCACCGCGAAGCCCACGTTGTATACGCCACCGGCTTTCAGCGCCTTGTCGTCGTCGTTGGTCAGACCCAGCGGACGAATCAAAACGACCGTCCACATGCCGTCTTTCCAGTTGGCGATGGCCTTGTTGTCGGCGGCCGAACCCTTGGCGTCCTCGCGGCTCGTGAAGTAATCGGGGATCAGGTCGCCTTCCTTCCAGCCCGCGTTCGGGTCAAACGGCACTGCGTTCTGCTCGCGAATCAGGAAGTGATCGCCCTTGCGCAGGTCCGTTTCCTTGATCGACTTGTAGCCGACTTTCTTTTCGTCCCACATGAACTTGGGCGTATGCGTCGTCTTGTCGGCATTTCCAGCGAACATGTTCTTGCCGGCATCGAAGTTGCGCCATTCGAGCACGTAACCGTCGTCCGCCATGCCCACCGGGTGGCTGCGATGGGCGCGCCACTGGATCAGGTCGACAAAGTAGCCTGCGGCCTTGAGCTTGGCAATTTCTTCCACGGTCTTGCCGGTTTTCCAGTCGGACGGGTCGGTGCGGCTGTCGGGCAGATACTTGCGCACGTCGTTTTTCTTGATCGCGGCCATCATCGGGTTGGCGGCGATTTCTTCCTTGGTGAACTGTTTCGGCGCATCGCGCGAGCCGTCATGGCAGCTCAGCCAGCAGCCCTGCTGGGCGAAGCCGGCCACCTTGCCATCGTCGAGCATGATCGACATGCGGTCTTCGTAGATGCCGGGCTGCTTGCCTTCCTGCACCGGCTTGTCCAGCTTGGGGTAGCCCCAGACTTTCCATTCCTTGCCGTCGAAGCGCAGGTACTGGTGTTCGGTGCCGGGGTAGGGATTGTCGGTTTTCCACTGAAAGCGCAGATAGGCATTTTTGTCGTCATACGCGGCCTGCACCTTGAGGTCCTTGTAGCCCGACTTGCCCGCTATCGGCATGGGCTCCAGTGCGCCGCCCTTCACGATCTTGTTGCCGATGTCCTTTTCGGCGTCTTCTTCGTCATGACAGGACAGGCAGGCGTCGCCACGCTTGACCTCTTTGGCGGCGCCCTTGTGGGCGTCGCTGCGCAGCCATTCGTAGGTCGACTGGCCGGGATAGAACAGCGGGACGTTGACTTCGGGAATCTTCGGCCAGTTGATCTTGGCCGGGTCGGCGGCTAAGGCGGACCCTGCGGTCAGGGCGGCAAAGGCCAGGATAAATGCATTTTTGTTCATGACAATCCCCTTCGGTGGATAAGGTGTAACAAAGAACAAGCAACGAATGTGCCATCGTCAATCCTGCAGTTTGAGCGCGGTTTCCCTATTTTTACGGCTATGACGATCACATATATGTCACTAAATAACGACATGCGTCACGCTTCTGTGACAAACCCCCAGCGCTTCATTCGCACGTAAAGATTCTGCCGTGGAATCCCGCTTAACCGGGCCGCTTCGGAGATATTGCCGCCAGCCGCATCGAACAGGTGGCGCAGGTACAGGCGCTCGAATTCGGCACGGGCATCCTGGTAAGCGAGATTCTTGGCCGGATCGGAACCGTCCGGTTGTCCGTCCTCGGATCGGTGGTCGGGGGTCAGACTGAGATGGACGGCGTCGATGGCCCCGCCAGGCTGAAGCGCAACGACGCGTTCGATGCAGTGCTGAAGCTCGCGAACGTTGCCCTGCCAGTGGCAGGCTTCCAGCGCGCGCACCGCTGCCGGTGTGAAAGGGCCGCATTCCTTGCCGAACTTGGTGTTGTAGTGATCGAGAAAGTGGGCGGCCAGGCGGATGATGTCGCCGTCCCGCTCGCGCAGGGGCGGCAGGCGTACCGCCACCACGTTGATGCGATAGTAGAGGTCCTCGCGGAAGCGCCCGGCCTTGACTTCGCCGGCGAGGGAACGATTGGTGGCGCAGATCAGGCGGAAATCGGTGGCGCGCGGCTGGGTGCTGCCGATCCGGGTGAAGCTGTGATCCTGCAGCACGCGCAACAGGCTGCTCTGCAGCTTGGGGCTCATGTCGGCGATCTCGTCGAGGAACAGGTTGCCGCCATGAACCTTCTCGAAATAGCCGGGGCTCGCCTGGCTGGCGCCCGTAAAAGCGCCCTTCTCGTAGCCGAAGAGCAGGCTTTCCAGCAACGACTCCGGCAACCCTCCGCAGTTGACCTCGAGGTAAGGCTTGGCGGAACGCGTGCTCCAGGCGTGGATGAGTTTGGCGATGAGGTCCTTGCCGGTTCCGCTTTCGCCCTCCAGCAGAACCGTGGTATCCAGGCCGGCAACCTGGCGGATCTGGTCCAGCAGGCGCTCCATGGCCGGCGACTGGCCCACGACATCCGGCGCACCCGATTCGGCCGCGAGACGGGTGCGCAGGCTGTCGATTTCGCGGTAGGCACGGTCCAGCTCGAGCGCCTTGCCGATCACCGCCTCCAGCGCCTCCAGGTCTTCGAACGGCTTGGTCAGGTAGTCGAACAGGCCATCGCGCACCGCCGCCACCGCATCGCGCACGTCGGCGAAACCGGTGATCAGAATCGCCACCAGCTTCGGCCGTCGCGCCCTGAACTCGCGCAGCAGTTCGAGCCCGTTATCCAGGGGCAGGCGCTGGTCCATCAGCACCAGATTGAAATCCACCGCGGCAAACAATTTCCGCGCGGCTGCCCCATCCTCGGCCAGATGCACTTCGGCGGTCTTGCGCATCATTTGCTCGATGAGCGTCCGGGTATAGCGGTCGTCGTCGACGACCAGGATTTTAGGCAACATGTTCAATCTGATCCGATAGGCTCTCTTCCGGTAACCAGATTGCAAATTTCGTGCCACCACCGGGCTGGTTGCTGACGGTCACCGTTCCGCCATGCAACAGCGCCACGTGCTGCACCACCGGCAAGCCGAGTCCGGTGCCGTCGCTGCGGGTGGTGAAAAAAGGCAGGAAGATCCTGTTCATGAGGTCGAGGTCGATGCCCTTGCCGTGGTCGGCGACCGAGAGCACCCAGCCCGGCGCGCCGCTGTCCGGGCTCGCTGCCCGCTCGAGGGCGATGACGATTGCCCCTTCGTCTATGGTTGCCTGGGCTGCGTTGAGCAGCAGGTTGAAAAGGGCGTGCCGGACCAGGATCGGATCGACGGTGAGGACGACCGCTTGGTCGGGCAGTCGGGTTTCTACCGGGAGCTGCCGTCTCTCGGTCTGGCGAAACAGCAGAACGGTCTCTTCGATCACCTGCGCCATGAGGGTGGGCATGCTTTCGAAGCAGGAAACCTTGGAAAACCGGAGCATCGATTGAATAAAGGCGTGGCAGTCTTCGCCGGCACGGTGTATCTCCGTCAGCAGTGCGCGGGTTCGGACCGGGTCATCGGCTTCACGCGCGGCCAGTTGAGCGAGGTTCACCACGCCGACCAGGGGATTGTTGAGCTGGTGGGCGATCTCGCCCACCATCGTGCCGAGGGCCGAAAGCTTTTCGATTTGCAGGATGCGTTGATGTTCGGTATCGAGGCGCAGAAGCTGGTGCTCGAGGTCGTGCTGGCGCTGGTAGTCGCGCTCGACCCGGTCGAGGGCGAAATAGAAAAGGCCCAACAAACCGGCGCCGGCAAGCAGGCTCAGCGAGGTGACCGCCGTGATCGACCTCATGAACGTCTTCTGCAGGGCAGTGATGTCGCGCATCACCACCAGGTCGCCGATGCGGCGTCCGCCGGCATCGGCGAGCGGCAGCATGGCCAGATGCAATACGCGATTGCCGTCCTCGAACACCTCGGTGCTCCCGGCGCGCAGGCGAGCGAGGATGCTGTCGCTCAGGGCGGACGGCACGTGTTCGGCGGTCTGCGCCACCGTCACATGGGAGCCAAAGCGATCCCAATTTCCCTGCCGTTTGAGCAGCGCCAATCCGTGATCCCATTGTTCCGGCAGCATGAAATGCTTGTCGACCAGCACAAACAAGTCCACCGACAAGCTGTCGCGGATCTCCCCCACGAGATGCTCGATCTCTTCGCCGATCTCGAGATAGCCGAGGACGCCATCGCCGACCCGCCAGGGCGCCACCAGCCTCAAGGTGAGCGTCCCCAGCGGCCCCAGTTCGAGCCCATGCACGGCTTTCCCCTGATCTCTCGCCCGGGTCATCGTCGTCCGGTCGATCAAATCGCCAAACTCGCCAGGACTATGCAGGCGCAGCACGTTTACCAGGGCGGGGTCGTTGAAGTAGAAGTGCGTGATGCGATGGTCGGCGTGCAAGGTCTCGAACAGCGGCCCCGCTTCGCGCATCAGCGCGTCGCGGTCGAGGCGGGCGAACGCCGCCTCGATGGCGCGATTGTCCATCATGGTGCGCAACACGGCCTGCATCAGGTTCGTATCCTTGCCGACCTTCTGGTCGACCAGCTTCGCCACGGCAGCCACGCGTTCAGCAAGATCGCGGTCGCGAACCCGAGCCTCCACGAAGTACGATGTCGCCGCGAATGCCCCCAGGATAAAGGTGAGGACGATCGCGAACGGCCAGATGAAAGCAGCCTTTACGCGCCGGGGTTTTCTGCCGAGAGATGCTGGTTTCACGCTCGAAAGTGTGCGCCTGTCTTCGGCAGCATGCAATTCATGGGGCGCCCGAGGTTCGGTAAAGTGTTGCTCAATAGAGTCGATGCGGCGACTCAATCAGCCGATACCGGGCCTTTTCTCAGGCGTTTGACTTCCCCGCGTTGTTGCTTTCCTTCCAGCCGCCTTTTTTTAGAGGCCAATGTCGGTCTGGTTTTCAAACGTGGCTTGGGCTTTTCTGCCGCAGCGCCGATGAGCTCGATCAAACGCACCATCGCGTCTGCACGATTTCTTCCTTGAGTACGAAACCGGCTCGCTTCGATAATCAGAATGCCGTCATCTGTCATGCGCCTGCCCGCCAGCTTGCGCAAACGCAGCCGCACCTCCTCCGGCAGCGTCGGGCAATGCGCTGCATCGAAGCGCAATTGAACCGCGCTGGAAACTTTGTTGACGTTTTGCCCGCCGGGGCCCGAGGCGCGCACGAAATCCTCCTGGATTTCGCGGTCGTCGATCTCGATCTCGGCGTTGACCCGAATCATGAGCGTCGGTGTGTGGTCACCACTTCACCACATGCACGTTGTTGAGCGTGCGCCCGAGAAAGCGCTCGCCGATGGTCTGGAAGCGCAGTGGCACGTCGGTGACGTAGAAGTCGTAGCGCGGCTGGGCCGGGCCGGGGTTGGCCAGCCTTTTTTCTGCCAGGACCGCGGCGACCTGCTCGGCCATGGCTTCGGCGGAATCGACCAGTGCGACATCGTCGCCGACCACCTGGCGCAGCAGCGGTTTCAGCAGGGGGTAATGGGTGCAGCCGAGCACCAGGGTGTCGATGTGCTCGCCCAGCAGCGGCTTCAGATAATCCTGGGCGGTGAGCCGGGTGACTTCGTGGTCGAGCCAGCCTTCTTCCACCAGTGGCACGAACAGCGCGCAGGCCTGCGAGTGGATGCGCGAGTCGGGCGCGTATTCGTGGATGGCGCGCGCGTAGGCGTTGCTGTTGATGGTGGTGGGGGTGCCGATGACGCCGATTTTCTTGCCGCCGCGCGCCGACGCCGCGCCGGCGTCGATCACGTCGAGCACCGGCACCGGCGACAGGTCCTTGACCACCTGCGCCGCCACCGCCGCCATGGTGTTGCAGGCGATGACCAGGAGCTTGACGTCCTTCTCCAGCAGGAACTGCGCGATCTCGGCGGTGAAGTGGGCGATGGTCTCGACCGATTTCACGCCGTAGGGCACGCGTGCGGTGTCGCCGAAGTAGACAATGTTCTCGTAGGGCAGACGCTCCATCAGGGCGCGTACCACCGTCAGCCCGCCGATGCCGGAATCGAATACGCCGATGGGAGAATTTGCATTCGTGGACATGGGTGGCAGGATGGCGGTATGAGAAAGACGGCATTTTACCCGCAGCACCTCCTGAGGCGGCCGGCATGAGCGACTGCGGTTGCGATTCGGTGTGCGATAAGGCGCCGCCCGACCCGCGCTACCGGCGCGCGCTGTGGCTTGCGCTGGCGCTCAATGCGCTGATGTTCGGCGTCGAGCTGGTGGCCAGCTTTTCGGCGCAGTCGGTGTCGCTGCTGGCCGATGCGGTCGACTTTCTGGGCGACGCCGGCAACTACGCCGTCGCGCTCTTCGTGCTGGGCCTCGCGCCGGTGTGGCGCTCGCGCAGCGCGCTGTGGAAAGGCTGGCTGATGGTCGGCTTCGGCGTGTTCGTGCTCGGCAAGTCGGCGTGGCAATGGTCGGCCGGCGTGGTGCCTGAGCCGTTCATCATGGGCTGGGTGAGCCTTCTGGCGCTGGCGGTCAACGTCGGCGTGGCGGCGCTGCTTTTCGCGCACCGCCGGGGCGATGCGCAGGCGCGCTCGGTGTGGCTGTGCTCGCGCAACGACGTGCTCGGCAATCTGGCGGTGATGGGCGCGGCGGGCGGGGTGTGGGCGACCGCACACGGCTGGCCGGACATTGCGGTGGCGCTGCTGCTGGCGGGTCTGGCGCTGACCTCGGGCACATCGGTGATCCGCCACGCGCGGCAGGAATTACGGGCGAACGGCTTGTAGGAGGGGCGCCCTCGCCCCGATTGTCGTGCCGACGCCATGGTCACTGCATTCGCGTCTAGGGCGCCGCGCCTGCCGGGTTTTTCTGTGTGCGCGGCCCATTTATGGCGTTGCTTGCTGGCGCGCCAGCGCCCACGCCACATGCTCGCGAACCAACTCGGACGGATGCTCCAGCCGCGCGCCGAGTGCGGCTTGCGTGGCGGGCGCACTCGGCGCGTTGCCGAGCGCGACCGCGATATTGCGCAGCCAGCGCGCGTGCCCGATGCGACGGATCGGCGAGCCCGCCAGGCGCTCATTGAAGTCGGCTTCGCTCCAGGCGAACAGGTCCACCAGCTGTGCGCTGTCAAGTCCGTTTCTCACCGCGAAGTCCGGCAGCGTGGCGGTCTGCGCAAAACGGTTCCACGGGCACACCAGCTGGCAGTCGTCGCAGCCGTAGATGCGGTTGCCCAGCAACGGGCGCAACTCGAGCGGGATGCTGCCCTTGAACTCGATGGTGAGATAGGAAATGCAGCGCCGCGCGTCGAGCGTGTAGGGCGCGACGATGGCCTGGGTGGGGCAGACGTCGATGCAGGCGGAGCAGGTGCCACAATGGCCGGCTTCGGGGGCGTCCACCGGCAGCGGCAAGTCGGTATAGATCTCGCCGATGAAGAACCACGAGCCGTGCTGCCGGTTCAATAGCAGCGTGTGTTTGCCGCGCCAGCCCAGCCCGGATTTCGTGGCGAGCTCGACTTCCAGCACCGGCGCGCTGTCGGTGAAGACGCGGAAATGATGCGCGCCGACTTCGTGGCCAATTTTTTCAGCCAGGCTTTGCAGGCGATTGCGCAGCACCTTGTGGTAGTCGCGTCCTAGCGCATAGCGCGAAACATAGGCCGCGTCGGCGTCATTCAGCACCGCATGCGGGTCGGCCGATGCCGGCGGAAAATAGTCCAGCCGCGCGCTGATGATGCGCAGGGTGCCGGGCACCAGTTCGGCCGGCCGGCTGCGCTTGGTGCCGTGCGCCGCCATATAATCCATCTCGCCATGAAAGCCCTGCGTCAGCCATTCCTGCAAGCCCGCTTCGGCAGCGCTCAAGTCGCCGTCGGCAATGCCCACCGCGGCAAAACCGAGCTCGCGCCCCCATTGCTTGATTTGTCCCGCCAGTAGGCTTAAATCCTGTTTATGCATAAGACCGATGATACCGTGGGTTGCCGCCGCCACCTGGCCGACGAGACCGCCACCCTGGCATTCGGCGCGCAGCTGGCGCGGGAACTGATGCCCGGCCTGACGTTCTACCTCGAGGGCGATCTGGGTGCGGGCAAGACGACGCTGGTGCGCGGACTGCTGCGGGCGCTGGGACACGAGGGGCGGGTCAAGAGCCCGACCTACACCCTGGCCGAAATCTACAGCCTGCCCGCGTTTGAGCTATATCACTTTGACCTGTATCGTATGCACGACCCGCGCGAATGGTTGGACGCGGGGTTTCGCGACATCAGCGACGGCCAGGCAGTGAGCCTGATCGAATGGCCGGAAAAGGCCGCGGGCTGGTTGCCGCCGCCTGACGTGATTATCCGGCTGGCGATTGCGGACGAGGCACGCGAAATCGAATGCGAAGCGAGAAGCCCGCGCGGCGCCCATTATCTGGAGTCATTTTGCACGCTCTGCTGAAAATTTTCCTGCTATGCGGTGTGCTGGCGTCGGGCTGGGCCCAGGCGCTGCAGGTGTCCGCCACGCGTCTATGGCCGTCGCCCGATTACACGCGGATCACGCTGGAGGCCGCGCAGCCCGTCGCGCATAAATACTTCACCCTGTCGAATCCGGAGCGCCTGGTGATCGACCTCGAAGGCGTGGAGGCAGGCGCCGCGCTCGATGCACTGGCCGCACAACTGACCGCGGACGATCCCTACATCGGCGCAATCCGGGTCGGCGTGAACCGCCCCGGCGTAATGCGGGTGGTGCTGGACCTGAAATCCGCGGTCAGGCCGTCCGTGTTCCTGTTGCCCCCGCTGGGAGCGTACGGCCACCGGCTGGTGGTCGACCTCTATCCGGTTGAGGCGGCCGACACGGCATCAGCACCGGCCATGCTTCCACAACCGGTGATGGCCGAACTGCAGCGTCCCGCCAACCCGGGTGTTCCACAATACGCACGGCTGGTCACCGTGGCGATCGATGCCGGCCACGGCGGCGAAGACCCCGGCGCAATCGGCGCCAAGGGCTCGCACGAAAAAAACATCACGCTGGCGCTGGCGAAAAAGCTCAAGCAGAAAATCGACGCCCAGGAAAACATGCGTGCCGTGCTGGTTCGTGACGGCGACTATTTCGTGCCGCTGGCGCAGCGCGTCACCAAGGCGCGTGCGGTCAAAGCCGACCTGTTCATTTCGATTCACGCCGACGCCTTCATCAAGCCGCATGCGCGCGGGTCGTCGGTGTTCGCGCTGTCCGAGAACGGCGCAACTTCGGTCGCCGCGCGCTGGCTGGCCAAGAAGGAAAACGAGGCCGACCTGGTGGGCGGCATCAACATCGACGTCAAGGATCCCTTCCTCAAGCGCACCCTGATCGACCTGTCGCAGACCGCCACCATCAACGACAGCCTGAAGCTGGGGAACGCCGTGCTGAAGGAAATCGGCGGCGTCAACACCTTGCACAAGGCGCAGGTCGAACAGGCCGGGTTCGCGGTGCTGAAGGCGCCGGATATTCCGTCGATCCTGATCGAGACCGCGTTCATTTCCAACCCGGAAGAGGAAAGGCGCCTGAACGATCCTGCCTACCAGGATCAGCTGGCGGACGCCATCGTCAGCGGCGTCAGGAGTTACTTCGACACGCATCCGCTGACCGCGCCGTCGCGGCTGACACTCAATCCATGAGCGTCAGTCTGCTGGGCACGGCGGCCCCGGGTTTCGACCGGCCGCTGGCGGTTCTTGAAGCCTGCCACGGCCGCATCGCCAGACAGTGCGACACGCTGGACAAGCTGCTGGCGCATCTGCCCGCGCACGGCGCCGATGCGCAGGCACAGCAGGCGGCGCGCGCGGTGCTGGCCTACTTCGACACCGCGGCGCTGCACCATCACGACGATGAAGAGCGCAACCTGTTTCCGCTGCTGGAACAGGCCGGCGCCCCCGGCGCCTGTGACCTGGTCGAGGCTCTGACGCTGGAACACGACGAGCTCGCGCTGCTGTGGCGGCGCCTGCGCGTGGCCTTGCTGCAGATCGGGTCAGGCGAGGCGTCCGCGCTGGACGCGGCGCTGACGCACCGTTTCATCGACCTCAATCGCAGCCATCTCGAATTCGAGAATACCCATGTATTGCCGCTGGCACGCCAGGTGCTCGGTGCCGCCGAAATCGAGCGGCTCGGCCGCGCCATGGCGGCGCGGCGCGGCGTGGCGTTTCCGATCTGACATGTCGATTCGCGTCTTGCCCGATGTGCTGATTTCGCAAATCGCCGCTGGCGAAGTGGTCGAACGCCCCGCCGCGGCACTCAAGGAAATTCTTGAAAACAGCCTCGACGCCGGTGCCACCGATATCCAGATTGATCTGGAGCAGGGCGGCATCAAGCGCATCCGGGTGAGCGACAACGGCTGCGGCATCGCGCGCGACGAGCTCGCGCTCGCCCTGACCCGTCACGCCACCAGCAAGATCGCCAGCCTGGCCGACCTCGAACAGGTCGCGAGCCTGGGATTTCGCGGCGAGGCGCTGGCATCGATCGCAGCCATTGCGCGGGTGCAGCTCAGCAGCCGCGGCATGGACGCCGAGCATGCCTGGGCGGTGGAGGTCGAGGGAGGGCGTCTGAGCGGACCGGCGCCGGCGGCGCGCGCCGCGGGCACCACGATCGATATCCAAGATCTGTTCTTCAACACCCCGGCGCGGCGCAAGTTTCTCAAGACCGAGGCGACCGAATACGCCCACTGCGCTGAAACCGTGCGGCGGCTGGCGCTGGCGCAGCCCCAAGTGGCGTGGACGCTGACCCACAATGGCCGGGCGCAGCTGCGTCTGAACGCCGAGCCGGCCCATTCGCGGGTGCGTCAGGTGCTGGGCGAGGCCTTTGAGCGCAACACGATTGCGGTCGACGCCGCCGCCGGGGTGCTGCGGGTGAGCGGCTGGGTGATTCGCCCCGGTGCCGCAACGGCAAGTCGCGATAGCCAGCACGTATTCGTCAACGGGCGCTACGTGCGCGACAAGCTGATTGTCCACGCCTTGAAGGAAGCCTACCGCGACGTGCTGCACCATCAGTTGAATCCGGCGTATTGCCTGTTCATCAGCCTGCCGCCGGATGGCGTGGACGTCAACGTGCATCCGGCCAAGACCGAAATCCGCTTCCGCGATAGCCGCGGCGTGCACCAGTTTCTGTTTCATGCGGTCGAGCGCCTATTGTCAGCGCCGGTGACGGCCGACCACGCGCCCGAGGCGGCCAGTACGCCCGCAGCACAGGGATTCAGGCCGGGATTTTTCGCGCCGCAGCAGGCGTCGATACCGCTGCAGGTGAACGAGGCGATGGCGTTCTACGCGCCGCTCGCGGCGCATTCATCAAGTGGCGCGCCTTTTGGGCAGGAAGCCGGGACCCAGGATTCAGGCGTCCGGGTCCAGGACTCAGGGCATGACGCGCCGCCGCTCGGCTATGCATTGGCGCAGCTGCACGGCGTCTACGTGCTGGCGCAGAACGCGCAGGGGCTGGTGCTGGTCGACATGCATGCCGCGCACGAACGGGTGGTCTACGAAAAGCTCAAGGCTGCGCTCGACCGCCGTGCGGTGCCGGCGCAAACCCTGCTGATTCCGGTGGCGCTGACCGTGGATGCGCGCGGCACGGCGGAAATCAGCCCGCATCTGGATACATTGCGTGAAATCGGTTTCGAACTGTCGATCACTTCGCCGACCTCGGTGGCGGTGCGCTCGGTGCCGTGGCTGTTGAAGGACGCCGATCCGGTCGAACTGACCCGCTCGGTGCTCGCCGAAATCGCCGAATTCGGCGTGGCGCGACTGCTCGCCGAGCGCCGCAACGAGCTGCTGGCCACATTGGCCTGCCACGGTGCGGTGCGCGCCAACCGCCACCTGACGCTGCCCGAAATGAACGCGCTGTTGCGCGAGATGGAAGCCACCGAGCGAGGCGGACAGTGTAACCACGGGCGCCCCACCTGGTTCCAGATCGGCCTCAGGGAACTCGACGCCATGTTCATGCGTGGCCGCTGACTTTGCGGCTGGCGCTTTTGTATATAAGCTTTGTCTGATTGACCTGTTTGAACGAGACCATCATGAACGAACGCAGCGAACGCAAGTCCATCCCGATCCAGGACCTCAACGAGGCCAGCAACTGCTCCAGCGCCGAACCCTATGCGTTGATGGTGCTGGGTGACTCCATGATGCCGGAATTCGAGCAGGGCGAGATCATCGTGGTCGAGCCGTCCGGACTGGTCAAGGACGGCTCCTATGTGGTGGCTTTTGTGAACGACGAATATATTTTTCGCCAACTCGTGAAGCACGCCGACGGCTGGATGCTGAAGCCGCTCAATCCCATGTACCCGAATATTCCGGTGGCGGATATCGACGTTGCCAAGGGCGTGGTCATCATGAAAAAGCGGCCCGGAAAACGCAGCGAGCAAAAGAGCTACCTGTGAGCGGGTTCGAAGGCGATATACATACAATTAATTAATGCATGCATCAGAATATTAAATAAATTAGTTGACTAAATCACTCGGGTATATAGACTGGGGCCTTGTTCAAGCCTTTCTAAACAGGAGATAACCATGAGTGGACTGATCGCTAATTTTCCGACCGACGGCATCGTGACGGTCAACCGGGTGGTTCTGAAGCCGGAATACACAGTGGATGACCTGCAGGAGCGCGTGGCGTTTCTGTGTGAAAACGTCAAGACCTACCATTCCGATACCGGCTTCGTCGGCGGCTTCGTTTCCCTGAACTCCGGCAAGGTGTCCAACGAAGGCTCGACCATCGGTCAGGCAGTCGAAAGTCCGATGAAGGGCAGGGAGGCGCTGATCGTGACCTTCTGGACCGACTTCGAGAACCACGAAAAATCGCACCGTTCCGAAACCTTCCAGCCGCTGTTCCAGAAAGTGCTGGACCTGTGCGAGAACGGCAACGAGGAGATCGCCTACGAGATGCTGTGGTCCGGCAAGGCTTACGGTCCTGACGAGATCGCGGCCGCGCGCCAGGCCAAGGTGCAGTACGCCAACGCGGCCTGATTGCGGTAGCAGTCGAAACCAAAGCGGCGGGGAGAAATCCCCCGCCGCTTTTTTTGTGAGTGGCGTCACTCGCCAAATCAGCAGCAGCCACACTCTTCGCTGAGATGACGCGGCCGTTGTGTCCAAGCTATGTTGATCCAAAAGCTGGCGGTGCAAGGCCGCATAGCGCAGCCACCTTACCTGAATGCTACTGCCGCTCGGCCTCATATAGGCGAAAGCCATGAATCAGCCGCTCCCGGTCCATCGTGTCGCCCCGCTGAGCAGGGTTCGCTTTCTCGCCATGCATTGCAGTAGTGCAGTAGTAGGGCATGAACAGTGGGCTCGTCACGGCACAAAAAGCTGCCCCCGCCTCGTGCTAGACTCCCTCAAAATTCGAGAGAAGCATGGCCGAGGCGTCTGATCCTTCCCGTACCGAACCGGCGAGCCCGCAGCGCTTGCAAGAGGCGCGCAGCGCGGGCGATGTGCCGCGTTCTGCCGAACTCACTGCGTGGCTGGTATTGCTGTCGGCGCTGGGCGTGCTGGCCTGGCAGGCGCCGCGCCTGCTGAGTGCCTTGCAGGCCCTGACCGAGGCGGCGTTCATTCATGCCGCGCAACCGCTTTCCCCGGTTTTTCTTGAAGCGGCACAGTCTGCACTGTGGGCGGTGCTGCCTGTGCTGGTCGCCATTTTTGTCGCGGCGCTGGTGGCGCCGATGCTGCTTTCGGGCTGGGTGTATGCGCCCCAGGTGGCTCAGGCCGACCTGACGCGCGCCAATCCTTTCAAGCCTTTTGCCCGGCTGTTTTCGGCCGACTCCCTGTTCGACGGAATGCTGGCGCTGCTGAAGCTGGCGCTCGTTGCCGCTGCGGTGGGGTGGGCGCTGACCAGCGGCTGGCCCGGGCTGCAAGACCTGACCGGCAGCGAGACGGGCGTGGCGCTGGCCGAGACTGCCGGCTGGATCGGGCGAGGCGTGCTAGCGCTGGCGGCGGCGCTGGCGCTGGCTGCGGCGCTGGACGCGGGCTGGCGCTGGTGGCGCTATCTGCGGCGCCATGCGATGACCTGGCAGGAAGTGGTGGCCGAGGCGCGCGAAGGCGAGGGCAGCCCGGAAATGCGCGCACGGCTGCGCGGCCGCCAGCAGCAGGCGGGGCAGGGCCGGCATATTAACGAGGTGATCGGATGAGTGCACAGGGCGTGATGGTGATGGGCATGCCCTTGAATCGGCTCGCGGTGCCGATGCTGGTGCTGCTGATCCTGGCGATGATGATATTGCCGCTGCCCACCTTCATGCTCGACGTGCTGTTCACGCTCAACATCGCGCTGGCGATGATCGTGATGCTGGTGAGCCTGAACGCGCGACGCCCGCTCGATTTTTCGGTGTTCCCCACGGTGCTGCTGTTGACGACGCTGTTGCGCCTGTCGCTCAACGTCGCGTCCACCCGCATCATCCTGATGCAGGGTCACACCGGGCCGGAAGCGGCGGGCAAGGTGATCGAGTCCTTCGGCAATTTCCTGGTCGGCGGCAACTACGTCGTCGGCTTCGTGGTGTTCTTGATCCTGGTCATCATCAACTTCGTCGTCATCACCAAGGGCGCCGGGCGCATCGCCGAGGTGGCGGCGCGCTTCACGCTGGATTCGATGCCGGGCAAGCAGCTGGCGGTGGATGCCGACCTCAACGCCGGCTTCATCAACGAAAGTGAAGCGCGCACGCGGCGCAGCGAGATTGGCCGCGAAGCCGACTTTTACGGTGCGATGGACGGTGCCTCCAAGTTCGTGCGCGGCGACGCCATCGCCGGCATCATCATCCTGCTGGTGAACCTGATCGGCGGCGTCCTGGTCGGCCTGTTCCAGCACGACCTGGGACTGACCGAGGCGCTCGGGCGCTACGCGCTGCTGACGGTGGGCGACGGTCTGGTGACGCAGATCCCGGCGCTGATCATCTCGACCGCGGCGGGCATTGTGGTGAGCCGGGCATCGAGCGAGCAGGACTTGTCGCGCGAGTTTTCCACCCAGATTTTCGGCCGGCCGCAGACGCTGTATGTGTCGGCGGCCGTGCTGGGTTCGCTGGGCATGATTCCGGGCACGCCGCATCTGGCCTTTCTGACCATCGCCGTGGTCTTGGGGGGGCTGGGGTACTGGCTGATGCGGCGTCAGAACACGGTGTTTGACGTCGAGCCGCAGCTGATCGAAGCGGAGACCGCGCCGCTCGATGTCACCTGGGATGACATTCCGCCGATCGACGTGCTGGCGCTCGAAGTCGGCTACCGCCTGATCCCGCTGGTCGACCGCAACCAGGGCGGCGCGGCGCTGGCCGGAATTACCGACGCGCGCCGCCGCTTTGCCACCGACATGGGGCTGGTGGTGCCGCTCATCCATGTGCGTGACAACCTCGACCTCAAGCCCAACAGCTATCGCATCACGCTCAAGGGCGTCGACGTGGCGCACGGCGAACTGCCTAGCGCCCAGGTGCTGGCGGTGGACATGGGCGACGTGCTGGGCCGCCTCGACGGCGTGCCGGGGATGGACCCGCTGACCGGGCTCTCCGGGGTATGGATCGAGGTGGGACGGGAAGAGGAAGCCGAACTGCGCGGCTTTGTGGTGCTGACCGGCGCCGAACTGATCGCGCGCCAGGTCGAGGCCGTGTTCCGCCAGCACGCCCCCGAGCTGCTGGGACGCAGTGAAGTGCAGCAACTGCTCGACACGCTTTCGCGCAGCCATCCGGGGCTGGTCGAGGACGTGACGCCACGCCATCTGCCGCTGACCAGCGTGCAGGCGGTTTTGCAGCAGCTGATCGCGGAACATGTGTCGATCCGCGATACCCGCACCCTGTTCGAAACGCTGGCCGCGCGTGCGCCGAAAATCCAGGCGATCGACGATCTGGTGGAAACCGTGCGCGCTGCGCTCGGACGCAGCATCGTCGACCGCCTGTTCGAAGGCAGCAACACGCTGCAGGTGATCGGCCTCGCGGCTGCAACCGAAACGCTTCTGCTGAATGAGATGGGCGACGAGGGCGAAGCCCTGCTGTCGCCCACCACGCTGGATGCCCTGAACGACGCCGCCGAGCACGCGCTGGCCGAGCAGGAAGGCGCAGCCTACCCGCCGGTGCTGCTGACCTCGCCGGGTCTGCGCGCCATGCTGGCGCGGCTGTTGCGGCGCAATCTGCCGCGGCTTTCGGTGATTGCCTACGCCGAGGTGCCCGCCGATAAAATGGTGCAGGTGAGTACGGAACTGACGATAGTAGGGGGCGCATGAGCGTGCAGGTATTCGTCGCGGCGAACGCGCGGGAAGGCCTGGCGCGAATTCGCCGCGAACTGGGCGATGATGCCGTGGTGCTGTCCACGCGGCCGCACCCGCAGGGCGTCGAACTGCTGGCCAGCGCCTATGGCGAGCTGGCGGTGCCGGCTGTCAGCGAGGCGCCTGACACGACCGGCAGCTCGCGCATCCTGAATGAGCTGTCGCGCCTGCGCGGCATGCTGCAAAACCAGTTGGCCGGCTTTGCCTGGGGCGCGGGCCGGCGGCGCGACCCGGCGCGGGTGGCCGTGATGCAGGCCCTGTTCGCCGCCGGCTTCGGCAGCGCGCTCGCCCGCACCCTGGCCGCGCGTCTGCCGCGCGGGCTCGACACCGATGCCGGCCTGCGCTGGCTGCGCCAGGTGCTGATCCGCAACCTGCCGCTGCTGGGGCGTGAAGCCGACCTGCTGACGCGGGGAGGCCGTTACGCCCTGGTCGGCTCGACCGGCTCGGGCAAGACCACCACCTTGGCCAAGCTTGCCTCACGCGGCGTGGATGCCCACGGTGCCGCGCAAGTCGTGCTGGTGGCGGCCGATGCCTACCGCATCGGCGCGGCGGCGCAATTGACGGTGTATGCCGACTTGCTGGGCGTGGCGTTGCATGGGGTCAGGGATCAAACCCATCTGGCCCAATTGCTGCCGCAACTCGCCGCCAAAAAATTGGTCCTGATCGACACGGCAGGGTTTGCGCCGACCGACCCGCGCACCCGCGAGGGACAGGCGCTCGACGGATTGGGCGTGCGCCGTCTGCTGGTGATTTCCGCCAGCCAGCAGGGGGCGGCGATCGAGCAGGCGATGACGCATTTTGGTGAGGGCGCGGCCGCCTGTATTCTCACCAAGCTCGACGAAACGCCGCAGCCGGGCGCGGCGCTCGACAGCCTGATCCGCCATCGCCTGCCGCTGGCGTATATCAGCGGTGGACAGCGCGTGCCGGAGGACCTTCACGTGCCCAACGCCGCCTACCTCATCGACCGCGCGCTCAAGGGCGGCCAGCTCGCCACCCCGTATGCGCTGGAGGCCGAAGACTGGCCGCTGTTTGCCGGCGTCGAGGCCGAGCGCGCGGAGCGCCGCCACGGCACAAGCACCCTGAAGGGCATCAATGCCGGCTGACCAGGCCGCTGGGCTCAGGCGGCGGCGCACCCAGCAGCCGCCACCCTGCATTCACTGTTTTTTCGACGCCGCCGAATCGACCATCCGACTGGCTCAGGCGCTGCATCAGCGCGGCTGGACTTCCCTGCTAATCGATGCCTGCGGGCGGGTATTTGCCGATTCTCCGACCCGCAGCCTGTTTGGCTGGAAGCAACAGTTCGAGCGTGGACAGGTGCACACGCTGCCCATGCCGTACGGCGAGGGCTGGTATGCGCCAGGGATACAGGGGGACGAACCGGCGCTGCTGGCGGTCGCACGGGGCTACGATTGCGTCGTGTTGGATGCGAGACTCAACGCAGCGGACTGGGCGCCGCTGCCGGGTGCTGCCCAAGCCGTCATCCTGGAAGTGAATGCCATGCACGCATCGATGTTGCAGGGCTACGCCCTGCTCAAAACGCTGTTCAGCTCGGGGGCGGCCTTCAGTGTCGGCCTCTTGGGGGACGCCGGCGCCTGCAATCAGCTGCAGGCGGCGTGCAAACAATTTCTCGACCCCGCGTTCAACCGGGCCGTTTACAGCGTCGCACACGAGGATGATGCATTCACCGCGCTTGCCGTTAGAATGGCGCACGAGGAGACGGGCCTGACGGCTCGTTATGAAGCAGAAAACACTGAAGACATGGCCTTGAAACATGGCTGATAAAGCATCGACGCAAGACGAACAGATCACCCAATATGCGCCGCTGGTCAAGCGCATTGCGTATCACATGATGGCGCGTCTGCCTGCCAGCGTTGAAGTCGATGATCTCATCCAGGTGGGCCTGATCGGCCTGATGGATGCGGTGTCCCGCTTCGACGGCAACCAGGGCGCCCAGTTCGAATCCTATGCCACCCAGCGCATCCGCGGCTCCATGCTCGACGAACTGCGCGAGGCCGACTGGCTGCCGCGCCACGTGCGGCAGAAATCGCGGCAGATCGAAGCCGCCATCCACCGGCTGGAACAACGCAACGGCAAGTCGCCGACCGAGCACGAAATCTCGGCCGAACTTGGCATGCCGATCGATCAGTATCAATCCATGCTGGGCGACGTGAAGTGTTCGCAGCTGCTGTATTACGAAGACTTTTCCGATGAGGACAGCGCCAGCTTTCTGGACCGCTATCTGGTCACCGGCAGCAACGATCCGCTTGCCGTTCTTGAGGACGAAGGCTTCCGCGAGAGTCTGGTCGCTGCGATCCACCATCTGCCCGAGCGCGAACGCAGCATGATGGGCATGTACTACGAACAGGACATGAACCTGAAGGAAATCGGCGCGGTGCTCGGCGTGTCCGAATCGCGCGTGTGCCAGCTGCATTCGCAGGCGGTTGCGCGCCTGCGGGCCCAGCTCGAAATCTGGAAAAAATGACGTGGCGTGGCCGCTTGGGCCAAAGCGGCGCGGTTTCCGGACAATCCGCGACTTGATCTGCTGAACGAATCAATTTGAAATTTCCGGCGCGTGCGGGCTTGATCAAAATAGCCCGAAAGCCGCGCAGCGTTTCGGATCAATATCAAATTTAGTCTCGGCGGTTATTGAACAGAAATTCAACTCGTTGAATTTCTGTTCAATAATGGTGGCTTGTTCATCCAGCCCGTATCTGCCGCCATGCGTCAAGCCGATCTCAAGAAAAAAGCCCTCGATTACCATCGCCTGCCCAAGCCCGGCAAGCTTTCGGTCGAGTCGTCCAAGCCCTGTGCCACCCCGGACGATTTGTCGCTGGCCTACACACCTGGCGTGGCGCAGCCGGTGCTGGAAATCGCGAAAAACCCCGAGAAGGCCTACGACTACACCAACAAGGGCAACCTGGTGGCGGT
>DASTEA010000135.1:0-6429 GCA_035710075.1 Thiobacillus sp. | reverse complement strand
CCCTGCTCCAGGTCCTGCGCCAGCACCTGCGGCACATGCACGCCGGCGTCGCCAAACAGCCGGGCGATGGCGATAAACGGGCGGCAATCCTCGTGCGCCGGGGGCGCGTCCATCACGATATAATCGCGGCCTTTGGCAGTGACGCGAAAATAGCGGCGAAAGCTGGCGTCCGCCGACGCAGGGGCGATGTCCAGCGCATTTCCCCCCAACTGTCGGGCGGCCCAGTCCTGCAATGCTTGCAAACGTTCCACTGCCATGCTGCTCCGAATAACGAATTTCCGGATTTTACATCGCTTGTCCATCCTGCCCGGCTTTACGCTCATTGCGCTGTTGCTGACCGCCTGTTCTGCGGGGGCGCAGGGGCTCGCGCTGAAACAGGATGCCGAGCTGAGCGACCCGGCAGCGGCCGGCCCGGAAGCGCCGCTGTTCCTGATGGCCGACCGCATCGAATCGACCGCGCCCGGCATCATCGAGGCCAGCGGCCGCGTGGAAGCCCGTCAGGCCGGGCAGAATTTCTTTGCCGACTGGCTGCTCTACGACACCACGCTGAACGAAGTGCAGGCACGCGGCCAGGTTCGGCTGGAACAGCCCGCGCTGCTGGTGGCGGGCGATTCGCTCAGGCTCAACCTCAACGATTACAGTGGCGAACTCACGCAGCCGGTTTACCGGTTCACGACCCAGCCGGGGCGCGGCGACGCCCAGCGCATCGATTTCATCGACAAAACACACTACACGCTGCAGGACGCCACCTACACCACCTGCCCGGTCGACAATGACGACTGGTACCTCAAGGTGCGTGACCTCGACCTCGACAAGACCCGCAACGTCGGCACTGCACGCAACGCCTCGCTGCATTTTCTCGGCGTGCCCATCCTGTATACGCCGTGGATGAATTTCCCACTCGACGGTTCGCGCAAGACCGGCATGCTGGCGCCAACCTTCGGCACCACCGAACGCAGCGGCCTCGACATCCTGGTGCCGTACTACCTCAACCTCGCGCCCAACTACGACGCCACGCTGTACCCGCGCCTGCTGTCCAACCGCGGGATACAGCTGGGTGGCGAATTCCGCTACCTGCTGGGCGAGGCCCGCGGTGAAAACCGCCTCGAATACCTGCCCAACGACAGCGAGGCTGACCGCTCGCGCTGGAGCGTGGCGCTCAACAACACCTACCTCCTGAACCCGAGCACCCAGGCCGGCATGCTGTTCAACCGCGTGTCCGACGACGACTATTTTCGCGACCTGTCCAACCTGATTTCCACCACCTCGGTCAGCCACCTCAACAGCGAAGCCTGGCTGGTCACGCAGCACGCCAACTGGAACGCCGAACTGCGGGCGCAAAGCTTCCAGACCCTGCAGGATTCCACCACGCTGATCCCGATTATCGAACCCTATGCACGCCTGCCGCACGCCCGCCTGGGGATGGCGCAGACCCTGGGCAACGGTCTCGAATTCAGGCTGGAAAGCGAAGCCACCCGCTTTGCCCACCCCACCCTGACCGAGGGCACCAGGGTGCTGGCCTACCCGACGCTGCGCCTGCCGCTCACCAATTCGTTCGGCTTCCTCACCCCGCAAATCGGCTGGCACAGCACCTACTACGCGCTGGACGACAGCGCGGCCGAGCAGCGCATCACCCGCAACCTGCCCCTGTTCAGCCTCGACGCTGGCGTGGCCTTCGACCGTCCGTTCAGCTTTGCCGGGCAGGATTACGAACAGACGCTGGAGCCTCGCGCCTATTACGTCTTCGCGCCGTTCCGCGATCAAGAGAATATCCCGGTGTTCGACACCGCACTGCTGGATTTCAGCTACGCACAGATGTTCACCGAAAACCAGTTCATCGGCGGCGACCGCGTCAACGACGCCAACCAGCTGACGCTCGCGCTCACCAGCCGTTTCATCGAAGCGGGAAGCGGACTCGAGCGGCTGCAGGTCACCCTCGGCCAGCGCTTCTACTTCAGCTCGCAGCAGGTCACCCTGCCCGGCGTTGCGCCGCGCAGCAGCAACGCCACCGACCTGCTGGCCGCCGTCAGTGGCCAGATCACGCGCGACTGGCGCATCGACACCGCCTGGCAGTACGACGCCCAGAACGGCACCACCATCCGCCAGAACCTCGGCGCGTCCTACCGGCCCGGTCCCGGCCGCGCGTTGAACTTTGGCTACCGCTTCATAGACCAAACCTCCGAGCAGATCGATCTGTCCGGGCAGTGGCCGCTCGGCAGTCGCTGGTACGGCATGTTCCGCTACAACTATTCGGTCCAGGACGACAAGTTGATCGAAGGTCTGGCGGGGCTTGAATACAATGCGGGCTGCTGGGCGGTGCGCACCGTGTTCCAGCGCCTGGCCACCAAGGAAGAGCAGTCCACCGATGCGCTGTTCTTCCAACTCGAGTTGAACGGCATGGGGCGTCTCGGCGCCAACCCGCTCGACGTTTTGAAACAAAGTGTTCCCGGATACAGGCCCAGCAATGAAATTCTTCAAACGCCCTGAATGGCGCCGCCCGCAGTGGGCAGCGCTGCTGATCGCCGCATCGACCCTGTTTCCGGCGCACGCCGCCGTGCAAACGCTCGATCACATCGTTGCCATCGTCAACGACGAAGTCATCACCCGCCAGGAACTGGCCAAGCGTTACACCGAAGTGGCGCAGAACCTGTCCCGGCAGAACACGCCGCTGCCACCGCGCGAGTCGCTGGAAAAACAGCTGCTCGAACGCATGGTCACCGAACTGGCGCTGCAACAGCACGCCCGCACCACCGGCGTGCGGGTCGACCCGACGCAGGTCGAACGGGCGCTGCAACGCATTGCCGAACAGAACAAGCTCGATATGGCCGGCCTTGCCGCCGCGCTGGAAAAGGAAGGCCAAAGCCTCGACAGCATGCGCAACACCATCCGCAATGAACTCCTCATTGCACGCGCCCGCGAACGCGACGTCGACAACCGGATTTCCGTCAGCGATGCCGAGATTGAAGGCTATCTGCAAACGCAGGTGCAGCAGGGCGCGGAAACGGAATACAACTTCGCCCACATCCTCATCGCCGTGCCGGAAAATGCATCGCCCGAGCAAATGCAGGCGCGCCGCGCCCGTGCCGAGGACATCCTCGCCCAGCTCGCCAAGGGCGCCGATTTCGCCCAGCTGTCGGCCAGCCATTCCGACGCGCCCAATGCGCTGCAGGGCGGCGCCTTCGGCTGGCGCGCCAGCGGCAAGATGCCGGCGCTGTTTGCCGATGCGCTGAAGCCGCTGCAACCCGGGCAGTTCGCTCCGCTGCTGAAAAGCAGCAATGGCTTCCACATCATTAAGCTCATCGACAAGCGCGGGCTCGACGCCACCCTCAGCGTCAGCCAGACGCACGCTCGCCACATCCTCGTCAAGACCAACGAGCTGACCTCGGAAGACGACGCCCGCAACCGGCTGCTGCAGCTGAAAGAGCGCATCGACAACGGCGTGAAATTCGACGAACTGGCACGTCTGCATTCCGAGGACGCCAGCGCTTCGAAAGGCGGCGACCTCGGCTGGATCAACCCCGGCGATACCGTGCCCGATTTCGAGAAGGCGATGAATGCCCTGCAGCCAGGCGAAGTCAGCGCGCCGATCCAGTCGCCCTTCGGCTGGCACCTGATCCAGGTGCTGGAACGCCGCGATCAGGACGTCACCCAGGAACGCCAGAAACTGATGGCGCGCCAGGCCATCCGCGAGCGCAAGGCGGAAGAGGCCTTCCAGGACTGGGTGCGGCAGATCCGCGACTCGGCCTACGTCGAACTGCGTCCGCTCGATTGATCCCGGGTGAGTGAAGCCGTGAACCTGCCCGTCCTCGCGCTCACCGCAGGCGAGCCGGCCGGAATCGGCCCCGACCTCTGCATCGCGCTGTCGCAACAGGCGCTAGCGTGCCGCCTCTCGGTGCTGGGCGATGTCGACGTGCTGCGCGCCCGCGCGGCGCAACTCGGCATCGCGCTCGACTTCATCAGCGGCGACGCCATCCCCGCGCATCAGCCCGGCGCGCTGCACGTGCGCCACATCCCGGTTGCCGCACCCGTCACCGCAGGCGTGCTCGACCCCCGCAACAGTCCCCACGTGCTGGCCCTGCTCGACGCCGCCCTCGCGGGCTGCATGAGCGGGTCGTATCACGCCGTCGTCACCGCGCCGGTGCACAAGGGCGTCATCAACGACGCCGGCTTTGCCTTCACCGGCCACACCGAATACCTGGCCGACCACAGCGGCACCAGGAAGGTCGTGATGATGCTCGCCGGCGGCGGCCTGCGCGTCGCGCTCGCCACCACCCACCTGCCGCTGCGCGAGGTGGCCGACGCCATCACGTCCGCGCTGCTCGACGACGTGATCCGCATCCTGCACGCCGACCTGCAAAGCAAATTCGGCATCATTCGGCCGCGCATTCTGGTGGCCGGCCTCAACCCGCACGCCGGCGAATCCGGCCACCTCGGGCGCGAGGAAATCGAGACCATCGAACCCGCGCTCGCTCGCCTGCGCGGCGAGGGCATTGACCTCGTCGGCCCGCTGCCCGCCGACACCCTGTTCTCGCGCATCCGTGTTGATCCCTGCGACGCCGTGCTGGCGATGTATCACGATCAAGGCCTGCCCGTGCTCAAGTACGCCAGCTTCGGCACCGGCGTGAACATCACCCTGGGCCTGCCCTTCATCCGCACCTCGGTCGACCACGGCACCGCGCTCGACCTCGCCGGCAGCGGACGGGCGGAAGTGGGCAGCCTGCTGAGCGCGATCGAGGTGGCGATGGAGATGATAGAGATGCAGCGGAATGTGGAAAGCGGAGACCGGTGTGCTGGATTCCTAAATTGAAACGCGGCTAAAACCCCCTACTCTCCACTCACGACTACCGGCTCCCCCATGCACACCCCGCGCAAGCGCTTCGGCCAGAACTTCCTCATCGACGACGGCATCATCCACGCCATCGTCAATGCCATCCATCCGCAGGCGGGGGAAACCGTCGTCGAGATCGGCCCGGGCCTGGGCGCGCTCACCAAGCCCCTGCTCGAACGCCTGCCACACCTGCACGCCGTCGAGCTTGACCGCGACATCGTCGCGCGCCTGCAGCGAACCTGGCCGGCCGAGCGCCTCACCTTGCACAGCTGCGACGCGTTGAAATTCGATTTCGCCGCTTTGGGCCACGACCTGCGCATCATCGGCAATCTGCCGTACAACATTTCCACGCCGCTGCTGTTCCACCTGATGGACTTTGCCGCGCACTTCCGCGACATGACGTTCATGCTGCAGAAGGAAGTCGTCGAACGCATGGTCGCCGAGCCCTCGACCACCGATTACGGGCGGCTGTCGATTATGCTGCAGCGCCGCTTCCACCTGGAATGGCTGCTCGACGTGCCCCCCACTGCCTTCAACCCGCCGCCCAAGGTCAACTCCGCCGTCGTCCGTCTGATTCCCAAAAAACCGGCTGAAATCGTTCCGCTCGACGAAGCGCTGTTTGCGCGCGTGGTCGCTGCCGCATTCTCGCAACGCCGCAAGACCCTGAAGAACACGCTGGGCGGTTTGCTCAAGCCCGATGCGTTCGCCGTGCTCGGGATCGACGCCGGCAAGCGCGCAGAGAATCTCGCCGTCGCCGACTACGAAGCCATCACCCGGCATCTGGCCGGTCTGCAGCGGCCTGCGTAAGCGCCCCGCAGAGCGGCGACGCTCAGCCCTGCAGAAAGGGATAGTCGGTGTAGCCCTTCTCTTCCCCGCTGTAGAGTGTTTCGTAATCGGGTGAGTTGAGCGGCGCGCCGCTGCGGAAGCGCTCGACCAGATCGGGATTGGCCAAGAGCAGGCGGCCGAAGGCAATCGCATCGGCCGCGCCGGACGTCACGGCCTGCTGCGCCGTTTCGAAGTCGTAGCCGTTGTTGCGGATCAGCTTGCCCGAATACAGCGCATGCAACTGATCGTAGTCGAACGGAATCCACTCCTCCTTGGGCGCGCCGCCGGTTCCCTGCAGCACGTCGAGGAAGGCCAGCTTGAGCGGATTGAGCTGGGTGACAACGTAATCGAACGTCTCCTGCGGATGGTCGTCGCTGATGTCGTTGAACGGCGTCACCGGCGACAGCCGCAGGCCGACCCGATCGTTGCCAATCGCAGCGCACACCGCATCCAGCACTTCCAGCAGCAGGCGCGCGCGGTTTTCCTTGCTGCCGCCGTAGGCATCGGTGCGGCGATTGGTCGACGAGCGCAGGAACTGGTCCAGCAGGTAGCCGTTGCCGGCGTGGACCTCCACCCCGTCAAAACCCGCCTCCATCGCGTTGCGCGCGGCCCGTGCATAGGCTGCGACCAGACCGGGAATTTCCGCCAGTTCGAGGGCCCGCGGGGTGACGAAATCCTTCATCGCCTGGCCGGTGTAGACCTGGCCGGCCGGGCGAATCGCCTAAGGCGCGACCGGCAGGGCGCCGCCCGGCTGCAGGTCAGGATGCGAAATCCGT
>DASTEA010000134.1:0-2474 GCA_035710075.1 Thiobacillus sp. | reverse complement strand
CGGCTGGGCAAGTTTCACGGTGGCGGCCGATGCGCGCTACCGCAGCCCGGGTGAAATTTATGTCGAGGGCGATGCCTCGTCGGCATCGTATTTCCTGGCGGCGGGCGCCATCGGCGGCGGCCCGGTGCGGGTGGAGGGCGTGGGCGCCGACAGCGTGCAGGGCGACGTGCGCTTTGCCGATGCGCTGGCGCTGATGGGCGCGCAGATCGAAATGGGGCCGAACTGGATCGAGGCGCGCGCGCCGGTTGATCGCCGGCTGAAGGCGATCGACCTCGACTGCAATGCCATCCCCGACGCCGCGATGACGCTGGCGGTGGCGGCGCTGTTCGCCGACGGGGTGACCACGCTGAGAAACATCGCAAGCTGGCGGGTGAAGGAAACCGACCGCATCGCGGCGATGGCCACGGAGTTGCGCAAGGTCGGCGCGACGGTGGAGGAGGGCGCGGACTTCATCCGCATCACCCCGCCGGAAAAATTGACGCCCAACGCCGTCATCGACACCTACGACGACCACCGCATGGCGATGTGCCTGTCGCTGGTGACGCTCGGCGGCGTGCCGGTGCGCATCAACGATCCGGCGTGTGTGAACAAGACCTTCCCGGAGTATTTCAAGATTTTTGCGGGAGTTGCCCAATGACCCTGTCTTCAATCGACATTCCCGTGATCGCCATCGACGGCCCCTCGGCGTCGGGCAAGGGTACCGTCGCGGAGCGCGTGGCAGCGGCGCTCGGCTTTCATTTCCTCGACAGCGGCGCGCTCTACCGCCTGACTGCGCTGTCGGCGATGAAGCATGGCGTGGCGCTCGACGACGAGACGGGCGTGGCGGCGCTGGCGGTGAAGTTGCCGGCGGCGTTTCGCGACGGCGCGGTGTGGCTGGCGGAGGAGAACGCCACCGACGCCATCCGCGCCGAAACGGTGGGCGAGGGGGCGTCGAAAGTGGCGGCCCTGCCGGCGGTGCGCGCGGCGCTGCTCGACCGCCAGCGCGCCTATCGGCAGGCGCCCGGGCTGGTGGCCGACGGCCGCGACATGGGCACGGTGGTGTTTGCCGACGCCGTGGCCAAGGTCTTCCTCACTGCCAGCGCCGAGGCGCGCGCCGAACGGCGGTATAAGCAGTTGATCGAAAAGGGGAACTCTGCTAATCTCGCCGCCCTTGTTGCTGATATGCAGGCGCGCGATGCGCGCGACACGGCCCGCGCCGTGGCGCCGCTCAAACCCGCAGCCGATGCGCTGTTGCTCGATACGACCCATATGGATATCGAGTCGGCGGTGCAGGCGGTGCTGGCGCACTACGCTTTATGCCAGGCCCGCAGCAAAACAAGGTAATTAACGTCTCGTGTCAGTCCTGCGCCCGCAGGCTGGCGATGTGCAACTAACCCCGTCCTCACCGACGGACTGAAGGTTTTAATGTCTACTGCTACCGCTTCTACCGCCCCCGCTTCGATGGAAAGTTTTGCCGACCTGTTCGAGGAATCCCTGGTTCACCAGGAAATGCGCCAGGGTGAAGTCATCACCGCTGAAATCATCGACATCGACAGCAATTTCGTGACCGTGAATGCCGGCCTCAAATCCGAGAGCCTGATTCCCGTTGAAGAATTCAAGAACGATCTGGGCGAAATCGAAGCCAAGATCGGTGATTTTGTCGCGGTCGCCATCGAGTCGATCGAAGACGGCTTCGGCGCCACCAAGCTGTCGCGCGAGCGCGCCAAGAAACTGGCTGCATGGCTGGATCTGGAAGCCGCGATGAACGAAGGCCGGATCGTCACCGGCATGGTGCAGGGCAAGGTCAAGGGCGGTCTGACGGTGCTGGTGGGCGGCCTGCGTGCCTTCCTGCCGGGTTCGCTGGTGGACATGCGTCCGGTCAAGGACACCACGCCTTTCGAATACAAGGAAATGGAATTCAAGGTCATCAAGCTCGACCGCAAGCGCAACAACGTCGTGGTGTCGCGCCGCGCCGTGCTGGAAGAGACCATGGGTGCCGACCGCGAAGCCATGATGGAGAACCTGAAGGAAGGCTCCATCGTCAAGGGCGTGGTCAAGAACATCACCGACTACGGCGCGTTCGTGGATCTGGGCGGCATCGACGGCCTGCTGCACATCACCGACATGGCCTGGCGCCGCGTCAAGCACCCGTCCGAAGTGGTGCACGTCGGCCAGGAACTGGAAGCCAAGATCCTGCGCTACGACACCGAAAAGAACCGCGTTTCGCTCGGCATCAAGCAGCTGGGTGACGATCCGTGGGTCGGCATCGCACGCCGCTACCCGCAGGGCACCCGCATGTTCGGCAAGGTCGCCAACCTGACCGACTACGGCGCATTCGTCGAGATCGAGGAAGGCATCGAAGGCCTGGTGCACGTCTCCGAAATGGACTGGACCAACAAGAACGTCAGCCCCTCCAAGATCGTGCAACTGGGCGACGAGGTCGAAGTCATGGTGCTCGACATCGACGAAGACAAGCGTCGCATCTCGCTGGGCAT
>DASTEA010000133.1:0-6178 GCA_035710075.1 Thiobacillus sp. | reverse complement strand
CGCAATGCGGCGCGCCTCGGGGCGGGTCAGCAGGCCGGCGCGCGCGATGCCGCTCCAGCCGCCGGTGATGCCGCAGGCCTGCGCCAGCCAGTGGAGGGTGTGCAGGTCGCGCAGGCCGCCGGGACTGTCCTTCAGGTTGGGTTCGAGCTTGTAGGCGCTGTCGTCGAAGCGGGCGTGGCGCGCCTGCTGCTCGGCGAGCTTGCCGTCGAAAAAATGCTGGGCGTCGAAGCGCGCCCGAAAGCGGCGGCCGAAGGCGTCGAACAGGGCGGCGGCGCCCCACACGAAGCGCGCTTCCAGCAGGTTGGTTTCCACCGTGATGTCGGCGTCGGCCTCGCTAATGCAGGCCTCGACGGTGCGCACGCTGTGACCGATTTCGAGCCCGACGTCCCAGCATGCCTGCACCCAGCTTTCCAGCGTGGCCCGTTGTTCGGGCGTGGGGTCGTGCGGCAGCAACAACAGCACGTCGACGTCCGAACCGGGGAACAGTTCGCCGCGTCCGTAACCGCCGACTGCGGCGAGGCAAAAGCTGGCGGGCAGCGCGAGCCGGCTGCTGATTTCCGCCAGCACGCCGTCGACCAGCGCAGTGTGGCGCGTCAGGTAACGGGCGGCAGCGGGTTTTTCAAGATAGGCCGCGGCCAGCGCCGCGCGTCCCGATTTGAGCCGCTCGCGAAGATCGGCGAACGGCGGTGCGCTCACGCGGCGTGGGGGATGCGATCGGGAATGGCCGGGCTGCCGGCCGACAGGGTCAGCACTTCATGGCCGCTGTCGGTGACCAGCACCGTATGTTCCCATTGCGCCGACAGGCTGCGATCCTTGGTGACGATGGTCCAGCCGTCGGCCATCTGGCGGATGTCGCGGCGCCCGGCGTTGATCATCGGCTCGATGGTGAAGGTCATGCCGGGCTCCAGCACCAGGCCGGTGCCGGCCTTGCCGTAGTGCAGCACCTGCGGGTCCTCGTGGAACTCGCGGCCGATGCCGTGGCCGCAGAATTCGCGCACCACGCTGTAGCCATGGTTTTCGGCAAAGCGCTGGATGGCGTGGCCGATGTCGCCCAGGCGGGCGCCGGGTTTGACGTGGGCGATGCCGATCCACATCGCTTCGTAGGTCACCTGGATCAGGCGCTTGGCCTGGATCGACACTTCGCCCACCGCGAACATGCGGCTGGTGTCGCCGTGCCAGCCGTCCTTGATGACGGTGATGTCGAGATTCACGATGTCGCCGTTTTTCAGCACCTTGTCGCTCGGCACGCCGTGGCAGATCTGGTTGTTGACCGAAGTGCAGATCGACTTGGGGTAGGGCACGTGGCCGGAAGGCGCGTAGTTCAATGGCGCCGGGACGGTGCCCTGCACGTTCACCATGTAGTCGTGGCACAGCCGGTCGAGCTCGCCGGTGGTGACGCCGGGTTTGACGAAGGGCGTGATGTAGTCGAGCACTTCCGAGCCGAGTCGGCCTGCAACGCGCATGCCCTCGATTTCGGCGCCGGTTTTGATGGTGACAGTCATGTAACGGGTAAATGGGAATCAAAGACGCATTCTAGCGCGCCCGGCGCACACCGAAAAAACCCTGCGCGAAATGTGGGCGAGAAAAGGGACGCGCTGTGGCGTCCCCCTGTTGTGCGGCCGGCCAGGCAAAACACCTGGCTGTGCGCGCTTACTGCATCGAAGGCAGATCGCCCCCGTTATGCATCTGCTCACGGTTTTCGTAGCGATTTTCGTAGCGGTATTCATTGCGCTGGGCGTTGCTGGCTTGCGAGCCGTCGCGCTTCTGGGTACGTTCCTGGACGCGATCCTGGCTCCGGGTTTGGGTGCGCTGGGCATGGTCGGCGCTGCTAGCGCTGCCACTACCCACGCCGCTGCTCATGCCGCCACCCATGCCGCCACCCATGCCGCCACCGCCGCCGCCACCCTTGGCGTAGACCGCGCCACTGGCGAGGCTGGTGGCAATCAAAACAAGGGAAAGAACTTTTAGTGATTTCATCTTTAAGTGCTCCTTAAGCGTGGATTAATTTACCGACCTCGCCGGCCTGCACCAGTGCCCGCGCTGGCTCCTGATCCTGCACCATTGCCCGCGCCGGCGCCTGCTCCTGCAGCACTGCCTGCCCCCCTCATCTCTTGATGACGATGTTCGTAACCTGCTCCATAAGGCAAGCTGGTCGGGCGGGTTGCATCCGACCCATTCTCGCCTGGGGCGGGTGCACGCAAGTTGCGCAGCACCGCCTCACCCGTCTGCCCGTTGGCTGGTGTGTGCAACGGCACATCCCGGGGCAGGGACAGGTTGAGGGGACGGGCTTGCGAGACGGGCGCCTTTTTCTGGCCTGCTTCGACCCAGCCTGGCAACATCAGGGTCAGGACAGACGGCAGCAGGATCAGGTGGAGGCGTGGCATGAGCAGGTTCTAGGTTCGAGGTTCGATTTGCGCCATCACTATTAACAGCGTGGAGCGGATTTTGGGCGCACGTGGTGGCTGGGGTATGTCCGCAGGGTGGCGTCGCGTGTCAGTGTGTGTCGGTGTGTGTCTGCCCGACAGGAAGCGCCCGCAAGTAGGGTAGGATGATACGGAGTCAGACGCCGCCCAGCGTGCGGGGCAGTGCCAGCGCCCGCTTGGGGAAACCCGCTCGTGTAGCCAAAAACCTGTCCGATGATCACATGATGCAAGTGAGCAAATCCGATTCCTGCCGAACCGCCGTATTGAGGCTTGGGGCGTGCCCATGATGGAGGGTGCGTCGGCCCGCATTCTGGTGGTGGACGATGATCCGGGCATGCGGACATTGCTGGAGGCCTATCTGGGCGACAGCGGGTTCACCGTGGCAACGGCAATGGATGGCGCGGCCATGTGGCAGGCGCTGGAGCAGGGGATGCCGGATGCCATCGTGCTCGACCTGATGATGCCCGGCGAGGACGGATTGTCGCTGGCGCGCCGGCTGCGCAGCCAGTCGAACGTGCCCATTCTCATGCTGTCGGCACGCGGCGAGGAAATCGACCGCGTGGTGGGGCTGGAAATGGGCGCTGACGACTACCTGGCCAAACCGTTCAGCCCACGTGAATTGCTGGCCCGCTTGCGTGCGCTGCTGCGGCGCAGCCAGGGGCAGGCCGAGCCGGCCACACTTCCCACTTTCGGACCTTTCCAGCTCGATGCTGCCAGCCACAGGCTCACCAAGGACGGCGTCGAGGTGAAGCTGTCGACTGCCGAATTCGCTCTGCTGCTCATCTTTATCGAACATCCGTTGCGGGTCATGTCGCGTGACACCCTGATCGACATGTTGAAGGGCTACGAACGCGATCCGTTCGACCGCAGCGTCGATACCCGCGTCACCCGGTTGCGGCGCAAGATCGAGCCCAAGCCCGGCGAGCCGGTTTACATCCGCACCGTGCGCGGCGAGGGTTACCTGTTCAATCCGCGCGGCAGCGAGGCGTGAGGCTGTCGTCGCGGCTGAGCCTGACGCAGCAGAATGCCCTGCTGCTGGTGGTGTTTTTCATCGCGTTCGAACTGGTGACGGCGGTCGCCACCGCCTACTTCCTCATGTTGCCGATGGCGCGCCGTTCGGCGGCCGATCTGGCGGGCTTGATGACGCTGTCGGCGCAGACCTGGAGCGAGCTGCCGCCGGTCACCCGTCCCGCCTTCGAAATCGAGCTGGCGCGGTCGCATGCGCTGGCGCTGCGCGCCGACCCCCCACAGGACACCGAGCCGCCATCGTGGCGCGAGCCCTACCTGAACTTCCTGGTTGCATCCTTGAGCGCACGGGTGGGTGCGCCGGTGGCCGCCTCGCGCGAGGAAATTCAGGGCAAGGAATGGTTCTGGGTGTCGCTGCCTGCAGGCGACGGCCGCCTCTCGGTGGGGCTCCCCCAGAGCCGTATCGGCCCGCGCCCCATTTATGCCCTGCTGGTCTCGCTGGCCGGTGGCGTACTGCTGGCCCTGCTCGCAGCCTGGTGGCTGGCACGCCGCACCATGCGCCCGCTGCAATTGCTGCAGCGGGCGGTGACCTCGCTGGGACGCGGGCAGACCCCGGAGCGCCTGCCCGAAACCGGCCCGCGGGAAATTGCCGCCTTGAGCCGCCGTTTCAACGAAATGGCGAAACAGGTGGAAGACCTGCTGGCCGCCCGTACTGTGCTGCTGGCCGGCGTCTCTCACGATCTGCGCACGCCGCTGGCAAGGCTACGGTTGGCGGTGGAAATGCTGGTGCGCAAGCCTGGCCCGGAACTGGCGGCTCAGGTGGAGGGCGACATTGAGGCGATGGACCGCCTGATTGGCGACGTGCTGACGCTGGCGCGCGGCTTCGGTCACGAAGCGAACCAGCGGGTGCAGCTGCCCGAGTTGCTGGCCGACCTGGTACGCGCCACACCCGGCGGGGTAGAACGGGTGCAGATCGAGACGGCTGATATCACGCTCAAGGTGCCCGCCGGCGCCTTGCGCCGCATTCTCGCCAACCTGTTGGAGAACGCGCTGCGCTATGGTGGCGGCCAGCCGGTCAGTCTGCATGCCGAGATCGTCGACGGCGGCTGCCGCATCGGTGTGCTCGACCGCGGCCCGGGGATTCCGTCCGCTGAGATGGAAACGGTATTCCGCCCGTTTTATCGGCTGGAAGCGTCGCGCAGCGTCAGCACCGGCGGTTCCGGACTGGGGTTGGCGATCGTACGCCAGCTGGCGGCGGCGCAGGGCTGGCAGGTGGCGCTGCAGGCACGCACCGGCGGCGGCCTGGCGGCTTGGCTGGAGATTCCATTGCAGCAGGCGGGACAGGCACGCTGAGGGGTGCTTCTTCTTGAACTGAAAGCCTTATCGAATTAGAATTGCGGGCTGTCCGGAATGGTTCGGACAAATTCGCACACCTGTTATTAAAGGGTGGCGGCGCGTTAGACCCAAACAAACGCGCGGCTGCTGACGGGTGGAGGCTCAACCCTTTAGGAGATTTACATGTCTGTCACCATGCGCCAAATGCTGGAAGCCGGTGTCCACTTCGGTCACCAGACCCGCTTCTGGAACCCCAAAATGGCTCCGTTCATTTTCGGAAACCGCAACAAGATCCATATCGTTAACCTGGAAAAAACGCTGCCGATGTTCCAGGAGGCGCAAAAATTCGTGCGTCAGTTGTCCGCCAACAAAGGCAACGTGCTGTTTGTCGGCACCAAGCGTGCCGCGCGTGACATCGTTCGCGAAGAAGCCCAGCGCGCCGGCATGCCTTACGTCGACAACCGCTGGCTGGGCGGCATGCTGACCAACTTCAAGACGGTCAAGCTGTCGATCAAGCGCCTGAACGAACTGGAAGCGGCGCTGGCCGAACCGGGTCGCCTGTCGAAGAAAGAAACCCTCACCATGCAGCGCGAAGCTGACAAGCTGAACCGCAGCCTGGGCGGCATCCGCGAAATGGGCGGCGTCCCCGACGCACTGTTCATCATCGACGTCGGCTACCAGAAGGGCGCCGTGGTCGAGGCCAAGAAGCTGGGCATCCCGGTGATCGGCGTGGTCGACACCAACAACAGCCCGGAAGGCGTGGATTACATCATCCCCGGCAACGATGACTCGGCACGCGCGATCCGCCTGTACGCTCGCGGTATGGCCGATGCAGCCCTGGAAGGGCGCGCTCAGGTCATCGGCGAAATCGTCGGCGGCGAAGAGTTCATCGAGCTGGAAGAGGAAGAAGCAGAAGAAGGTTCGCCTGCTGCCGAATAAGCGCGACGCACCGCAACCTCGCCGGGATGAATTCCCGGCGAGCGCATTTTGAGGAGGGGCGTTGGCCCCTCTTTCTGTATAGAAACTGGATGGGAGTAGAAATGGCAGAAATCACTGCAAGCATGGTCAAGGAACTGCGCGAAAAAACCGACGCGCCGATGATGGATTGCAAGAAGGCGCTGTCGGAAGCCGGCGGCGACATGCAGAAGGCGGAAGAAATCCTGCGCGTTCGCTTCGGCAACAAGGCCGCCAAGAGCGCCGGCCGGGTGGCGGCTGAAGGCGTGGTGACCATCGCGATCAGCGCCGACGGCAAGTCGGCCGCCATGGTGGAAGTCAACTGCGAAACCGACTTCGTGGCGAAGAACGACGATTTTCTGGCGCTGTCGAACGCGCTGGCCGAGATGGTGCTGAAGCAGAAGCCGGCCGACGTCGCCGCACTGTCCGCGCTGCCTTACCAGGGCGCCACGGTGGAAGCCATCCGGACCGAACTGGTCGGCAAGATGGGCGAGAACATG
>DASTEA010000132.1:0-9396 GCA_035710075.1 Thiobacillus sp. | reverse complement strand
CCGCAGGGCTATGTGCTGGATGCGGACATCGATATCGTGCTCAACCCCACCTTGGAAGACGCGCTGACTCGCGGCATCAACCTGCACTTTCTGCTGAAACTGGAACTGACCCGGCCGCGCAACTGGTGGCTTGACAAGGAGATCGCCGAGCCCGTTCGCAAGATGCGGATTTATTACCATCTGCTGCTGCGCCGCTATGTCGTCGAAACCGGCTACACCACCCAGACGGCTGCCACCCTCGGCGAGGCGCTGGCCTTGTTGGGGCGGGTGGACAACTGGCAGGTTCTGGAGCGCGGCGCGCTCAAAACCGGGCGGCGCTATGACGCCCGCCTGCGCCTGCGTCTCGATACCGCGCAGTTGCCCAAGCCGCTGTCCATTGGCGCGGTCACCGGCGACCAATGGGAACTCGTCACCCCGTGGTACGGCTGGTCGTTCGAGGCCCCCGCGTTACCCGCTCCACCGCCCCTGCCCTGATGCGCAGTCTGATTGCCGCCGCCCTGATCATGGGCATCGTGCTGTTGTTCATGCTGTTCGAGGCCAGTAGCGGCAGCAGCACCTTCTCCGACACCCTGCCCGCCCTGTTCATTGGCGGCGGCGTGCTCGGTGCGGCGCTGCTGATGTTGCTGGGCTGGCGCCTGTGGTGGCTGCAAAAACGCATCCGCCGCGGTGTGTTCGGCGCCAAGCTCACCTTGAAATTGCTGCTGATGTTCGGCGTCGTCGCCACGCTGCCTGGCCTGGTGGTGTATGGCGCCTCGGTGTTTTTTCTCAACCGCTCGATCGAAACCTGGTTCGACGTGCGGGTCGACAACGCGCTGACCTCCGGCGTCAACCTTGGCCATGCCGCGCTCGACGACCTGCTGCGCGAACTGGATAAAAAGGCCCAGCGCATGGCGCTGACCCTGTCGGACGAGGGCATGGGTTCCATCATCACCAGCCTCTCGACCCTGCGCGAGCAAAGCGCGGTGCAGGAAATGACCCTGTTCGACGAACGCGGCGGCGTCATTGCCCATGTCAGCGGCGAGCGCGGCACCTTGCTGCCGGTCCTGCCCGAGCGCAACGTGCTGTGGCAGGTGCGGCAGCAGCAGCCCTACAGCCGGATCGAGGAAGTGGCCGAGCGTGGGCTCATCATGCGGGTCATCGTGCCGGTGTATACCAGCGCGCTGGCCGGCGAAACGCGGGTGCTGCAGCTGGTGCAGCCGGTGCCCGCCGGCCTTGCGCGCGATGCGCAGGCGGTGCAACTGGCCTACCAGGAATACCAGGAGATTGCGGTATCGCGGCAGGGGTTGAAACGCATCTACGGCGTGGCCCTGACGCTGACCTTGATGCTGGCGCTGCTGATGACGCTGGTCATCGCCTATCTGCTGTCGGAGCGCCTCGGCGCGCCGCTGCGCTCGCTGGCGCGCGGTACCCGCGCCGTGGCCAAGGGTGACTTTTCGCAGATGCCGTTGTTGAAGAGCCGCGACGAACTGGGCGTGCTGATCCAGTCGTTCAACCGCATGACGCGCCAGCTGTCCGAAGCGCGCGAACAGGTGGCGCAAAACCATCAGCAGACCGAGCAGGCCAAGGCTTTTCTGGAGCGCGTGCTGGCCAACCTGTCGTCCGGCGTGGTGGTGCTGGACGATGCGCTGCGGGTGCGCACCGTGAACAGCGCGGCAGCACAGATTCTCGGGGTGACAGCCGCAGCGCTCGACGCGCACCCGCTGGCCGAACTGGGTCAGCCGGGGGAGGCATTGCATGCGTTTGGGACCACGGTTGCGGCGCGCTTTGCCGAGCACGAAGGCGAATGGCAGGAACAGATCGACTATGCGGGTCACGGCGGCAGCCAGTCGCTGCTGTTGCGCGGCACGCGCCTGCCACCCGGGGTCGAGCGCGGCTATGTGCTGGTGTTCGACGACGTCACCATGCTGATCAACGCCGAGCGCAATGCCGCCTGGAGCGAGGTGGCGCGCAGGCTTGCGCACGAGATCAAAAACCCGCTCACCCCGATCCAGTTGTCGGCCGAACGCATCGCGCACAAGCTGGACGGCCGACTGGAAGCAGCGGACGCCGAATTCCTGGCGCGCGCCACCCAAACCATCGTCAACCAGGTCGCCGCAATGAAAGGCATGGTCGACGCCTTCGCCAACTATGCGCGGATGCCGCGCGCCAAGCTCGAGCCGGTCGATCTCAGCGCGCTGGTGCGCGAAGTGCTGGCCTTGTACGACGCCAGGACGCTTGGCCTGCAGTTGCATCTCGATGCCGACCTGCCGCGCATCATTGGCGACTCCACATTATTGCGTCAGGTGATCCATAATCTGTTGCAAAATGCGCAGGATGCGCTGACCGGCCATCCCGAACCAAGGGTCAAGGTCAGCACACACCTCAATAACCACGCAGTTTATTTGACCGTAATGGACAATGGAGCCGGGTTTCCGGAGCATCTGATGACGCGGCTGTTCGAGCCCTACGCAACCACCAAGGCCAAGGGGACGGGTCTGGGCCTGGCCATCGTCAAAAAGATCGTCGAAGAGCATCACGGCAAAATCCAGATTGAAAACCTCAAATCGGGCGGTGCCGCCATCCGCATCGCACTGCCTGTTTCCGCCGCAAGCGGGGAGCACCCGTGAGCGGACATATTCTCGTCGTCGATGACGAAGTGGGCATCCGCGAGTTGTTGTCGGAAATCCTCACCGACGAGGGCTACGACGTGCACCTGGCGGAAAACGCCGAAGCTGCGCGCGCCTTTCGCGCGCGGCAGCGCCCGGACCTGGTCCTGCTCGATATCTGGATGCCCGACACCGACGGCGTGACGCTGCTCAAGGAATGGGCGGCCGGGGGCCAGCTCACCATGCCGGTGGTGATGATGTCCGGCCACGGCACCATCGATACCGCAGTCGAAGCCATTCGGTTCGGTGCCGCCGACTTCCTGGAAAAACCGGTTTCGCTGACCAAGCTGATCGACACCGTCAACAAGGTGATCAAGCGTGGCGTAGCCCTGCCGCGGCGCTTGCCCGGCATGGACTTGACAGCGCTCGGCCGTAGCCCGCTGATCCTCGAACTGAAAAAGCGCCTTACCCAGATTGCCGGCAATACCGCGCCCGTCCTGTTGCAGGGCGAGACCGGCAGCGGCTTTGAAGTCTGCGCCCGTTTCCTGCACCAGCCCGCCAGTCCGTGGATCGAGATCAAGGACCGCTCGCGTCTGGTGACCGATCCCCTGGGCTTTGTCGAAGCGCTCGGCAATGGCACGCTTTATCTGCCCGACGCCTGTGAGCTCGCGCGTCTGGAGCAGAAAGGCCTGGGACTGCTGCTCGACCGCATCGAGGGCAGCGGCGCGCGCCTGGTGTGCGCTGCCAGCCGCAGCCTCGACGCCATGGTTGCAGCGAGCGAATTCGACAATCGACTGTATTACCGCCTGTCGAGCTTGGCCATCCAGGTGCCGGCGTTGCGCGAGCATCGCGAAGACGTGCCGGAGATCGCCAATTTCATCCTGGTGCAAATGGCGGAGGAAGGCGTTTGCCCGGTGCGGCGGCTGACCACGCCAGCCTTGAACCAGCTGCGCAATTTTGACTGGCCGGGCAACCTGCCGCAACTTCACAACGTGGTGCGCACGCTTGCGGTCACCGCGCTGGCGAGCGAAATCGACGCCGCCGACGTCAACCGCGTGCTTGCCCCCTTGAAGCAGTCGACGCCCGCCGTGGCCCATGGCATTCCGCTCGACATTCCGCTGCGCGAGGCGCGCGACGCTTTCGAGCGCACCTATTTCGAGCACCTGATCCAGCAGGAAGGCGGCAGCATGACACGGGTCGCCGACAAGTCGGGGCTGGAACGCACGCACCTCTACCGCAAGCTCAAACAGCTGAATATCCGGCATGGCCGGCGTCTCGACGAAGACTTATAACCGCAGGAACTGCGCGTGAAAATCATCATTCTCGGTGCCGGCCAGGTCGGCGCCAACCTCGCCGCAAGCCTGGTTACCGAAAACAACGACGTCACCGTGGTCGACCTGGATATCGAGCGGCTGTCGCTGCTGCAGGATCGCTTTGACTTGCGCACCGTGCGCGGCCACGCCGCCCACCCGTCGATCCTGAAAATGGCGGGGGCGGACGACGCCGACATGCTGGTGGCGGTCACCCAGAGCGACGAGACCAATCTGGTGGCCTGCCGCCTGTCGGCCACCCTGTTCAATATCCCCACCCGCATCGCGCGAATTCGCGCGAACGATTTCCTGGAAACCGAAGCGGGCTTTCTTGCCGAGCATTTCGGCGTCGATCACATCATCAGCCCCGAGCAGGAGGTTACCGAAACCTTGCGCCGGCTGATCGAGCATCCCGAAGCCCTGCAGGTGCTGGATTTCGCCGGCGGCAGGGTGCGGCTGGTGGCGGTGCGCGCCTATCACGGCGGGCCGCTGGTCGGCCACGAACTGCAGGACCTGCGCCGTCACATGCCAAATATCGAAGCCCGGGTGGCGGCCATCTACCGGCGCAATCGCGGCATCGTGCCACAGGGCAATACGGTGATCGAGTCGGGAGACGAGGTGTTTTTCATCGCCCGCAAACAGGACATTTCTGCCGTCATGCGCGAACTGCGGCGCATGGAGCGCCCGGTCAAACGGGTCATGATCGCCGGCGGCGGCAACATCGGGCGGCGCCTGGCGGCGAGCCTGGAGCGCGATTACGAAGTCAAGCTGATCGACCACAACAAGGCCACCTGCACGCTGTTGGCCGAAAAGCTGCATCGCACCTTGGTGCTGTGCGGCGACGCCACCGACGAGGACCTGCTGGAACAGGAAAACGTCGAGTCGATGGATGTGTTCTGCGCGCTCACCAATGACGACGAGGACAACATCATGTCCGCCCTCCTAGCCAAGCGCATGGGCACGAAGCGGGTGATTGCCCTGATCAACCGTTCGGCCTACGTCAATCTGGTGCAGGGCGGCGAGATCGACATCGCCATTTCGCCGGCGCAGGCGACGGTCGGCCCGCTGCTGTCAAAGATTCGCCGCGGCGACATGGCGACGGTGCATTCGCTGCGCAGGGGCGCTGCCGAGGCGCTTGAAATCGTCGTTCATGGCGATTTAAAGACCTCCAAGGTGGTGGGACGGCGCATCGGCGATGTGGCGTTGCCGGAGGGTTCGGCGATCGCGGCCATCATCCGCGGCGAGGAAGTCATCATCGCGCACCACGACACCCTGATCGAGGCCGAGGATCACCTCATCGTCTTTGCGCTCAACAAGCGCATCATTCCCAAGGTCGAAAAGCTGTTCCAGGTCGGTTTCGGGTTTTTCTGAGCCCATCTTCCAGCCGGTTTTCTGATGTCGCAAATACTGCCTGTCGTCCACATCCTGTCGAAAGTATTGATTCTTTTTTCGGCCGCATTTCTGCTTCCGCTGGCGATCTCGCTGGGACTGGAAGACGGCGCGCACCGGGCCTACGACGAGGCGATTGTCGTCACTTTTCTGTCCGGGCTGGTGCTGTGGATTCTCTCGCGCAGGGGCAAGCGGGAGTTGCATATCCGCGACGGCTTCCTCCTGGTGGTGATGATCTGGACGATCGTGCCGCTGTTTTCCGCGATCCCGCTGCTGTCGTATATGCCCGACCTCAGCTTCACCGACGCCTATTTCGAGGCCGTCTCGGGCTTGACCGCCACCGGCGCCACCATGCTGTCCGGGCTCGACAGCCTGCCGCCTTCGATCAATGTCTGGCGCACCCAGATGCACTGGATCGGCGGCATGGGCGTGATCGTTCTGGTGGTGGCGGTGCTGCCGATGCTGGGAGTCGGCGGCCGCCAGCTGTTCAAGGCCGAGACACCGACGCCGATGAAGGACAGCAAGCTCACCCCGCGCATGGCGGAAACCGCCAAGGGGCTGTGGCTGGTGTACGCGATCTTCACCGTGTTCTGCATCCTGGCGCTGTGGATCGGCGGCATGAGCTGGGTGGACGCCCTCGTTCACGCCTTCAGCGTGATGAGCCTGGGCGGCATGTCCTCGCACGATGCCAGCCTGGGCTATTTCGATTCCGTCACGCTGGAAATCATTGTCATGGTGTTCGCGCTGATCGCCGGCATTAGCTTTTCCACGCATTTCATGGCGTTCCGCACGCGCAATCTGCTGGCCTATCGCTTCGACACGGAAATCCGCTGGTATTTCGGCGTGCTCGGCGCCAGCGTCGTCGGGCTGACGTTCTATCTGCTGTACAAGGGGTTTTATCTCGATTTTCCCGAGGCGCTGCGCTTCGCGGCCTTCAACACCATCTCGGTCGCCACCACGCTCGGGTTTGCCACCACCGACTTCAATGTGTGGCCCTATTTCGCCCCGCTGTTGATGCTGTTCCTGTCGAGCTTCATCGCCGGCTCCGGCTCCACCGGCGGCGGCATCAAGATGCTGCGGGCGGTGCTGCTGTACAAGCAGGTGTACCGCGAACTGATCAAGCTGATCCATCCCAACGCGGAAATCCACACCAAGATCGGCCAGCAGGCGGTGCCCAACAAGATCATCTACGCGGTGCTGGCTTTCCTGTTCATCTATGTCGCGTCGATCATCTTCCTGTCGTTCATCCTCTCGGCGTCCGGGCTGGACGTTTTTACCGCGTTCACTGCGGTGGTGGCCATGGTCAACAACACCGGCCCCGGCTTGGGACAGGTCGGCCCCGCCAGCACCTATGCCGTCTTGACGGATTTCCAGACCTGGGTGTGCAGCTTTGCCATGCTGCTCGGGCGGCTGGAGTTTTTCACCCTGCTGGTGGTGCTGACCCCCGTGTTCTGGAGAAAATAATGCCTTCAATCGCCGATTTTGAATCCATGCTGGCAGCCGGCCGCGACAATGCGTTGCTGCGCTTCTCGCTCGGCAACGAATACCTCAAGCAGGGCGACGCTTTGAGCGCGGCCGAACATCTGCGCCGCGCGGTCGAGCATGACCCGAAATATTCGGCCGCCTGGAAACTGCTGGGCCGCGCGCTCACCGATGGCGAAGCCTGGAGCGAAGCGTTGGCGGCTTACCAGCAGGGCATCGCGGTGGCCGAGGCGCGTGGCGACAAACAGGCGGCCAAGGAAATGAGCGTGTTTGCGCGGCGAATCGAGAAACGGCTTGGGTTAGAATCGGATGCTGATTCAGGGCAGGGCAGTTGAAACACCGCAGCACCGAGACATCCGGTACTTCCTTTATGTTGCATCGGATCCGGTTTCGCCTGATGGCAGTTGCTCGCGCATTGCAGTGTTTGCCCCCTGCGCCCCTGTGGTGAAGAATTCAGGTTTGATTATTTAAGGAGCAGCAAATGACGCGGATGGTGAATTGTGTGAAGCTCGGGCGCGAGGCCGAAGGCCTGGCCTTCCAGCCGGTGCCGGGCGAGATGGGCAAGCGGATTTTCGAGAACGTGTCGAAAGAGGCCTGGGCGGGCTGGCAGCGCCACCAGACCATGCTGATCAACGAGAACCGCCTCAATCTGGCCGACCCGCAGGCGCGCAGCTACTTGATGGAGCAGATGGAGCGCTACTTCTTCGGCGGCGGCAGTGTCGATGCGGCAGCGGGTTACGTGCCGCCCGCAAAGTAGTGCGTGGTTGTTGACGCTTTATCCGAAGGTGTATCCCCTGGGACAGCGGCTTTACAACCACGGCCTGCCCCTTGCGGGTAAAAGCGGCAACTTTCAAGCAAAACGGGCTCCCTTGCAGGAGCCCGTTTGCTTGGCGTCGCTAAAAATCACATCACTTCTTTTTCGATCTCTTCCAGCGAGGTGTGGCGGACGTCCTTGCCCTTGACCATGTAGACCACGTATTCCGACATGTTCTTGGCGTGGTCGCCCATGCGTTCGATCGCCTTGGTGACGAACAGGATGTCGATGAAAACCGAAATGGTGCGCGGGTCTTCCATCATGTAGGTGATGAGGTGGCGCAGGTTGAGGTGGAATTCTTCGTCCACCTCCTGGTCTTGGCGGGCGATCTCCACCGCCTTGGTGGCGTCCAGGCGGGCAAACGCATCGAGCGCCTTGCGCAGCATGTCGAGCACCATATCCGCCATGTGCTTGACTTCGGAGAAGCGCGGCATGCTGATGCGCTCGGACTGGTGAATCAGCTTGGCCATGCGCGCGATCTTGGCCGCTTCATCGCCGATGCGCTCGAGGTCAGTAATAGTCTTGACCACCATCATCACCATGCGCAGGTCGGATGCGGTGGGCTGACGCCGCGCGATGATGCGGGTGCAATCCTCGTCGATGGCGACTTCGAGCCCATTGACGTTATGGTCGTTGGCGTCCACCCGCGTGGCCAACTCCATGTCGCCCGAGATGAGTGCTTCGATGGCGTTGATGATTTGTTCTTCGACCATGCCGCCCATTTTCAGCACGCTGGCGCGCACGGCTTCCAGCTCGGCGTCAAACTGCTTGTAGGTGTGTTCTGTTGGCATTGTTCTGGTCTCTCCAATAATTCTTTCTAATTATATGCCGCGCAATGTGAAGCTTGCATGACAGATACGGCAGCTTTCAGTGTGTGCTGAAGGGCACTGCGTAACGTGACCCGTCCAGGTTCAGGTACAGCACCCAGTCGCCTCGCCCGCTGACGCACGCCGGCAGGGTCACTTGCGACGCCCAGGCGTCCTGCGCGACCGGCCGCAGGTCGTAGCGGTTGAAGCCCATGTCCATGCCGACCATCTGGAATTCGGCACTTACACGGCGCGCGTCCGCGGCGCGGACGCTCAGTTCGAAAGCTTGCAGCGGTGCCGGTTGCGCGGAAAAGCGAACGCTCGCCTTTGCGCCGCGGTGGCTGAAGGTGCAGCCTGCGAGCGGATCGGCGCAGGGCACCGCCACCGCCTCGGGCGGACGCTTCAGCCAGTAGCCGGCCACCGCGATCGCCAGCAGCGCGACCAGCAGCAGCAGCGGCGCCAGCATCCGCTTCACGTCCACGCCCCGCGCAGCATGGCCACCCCGTGCGCGCCGTGCGACTGCGCCAGCGCCACGTCGTCGCGCCCCAGCCCGCCGAGGCCGTAGACCGGGATCGGGCTGGCGGCGGTGAGCGCGGAAAAGGCGTCCCAGCCGAGCGTGGCGGCATCCGGATGGGTGAGCGTGGGCAGCACCGGCGACAACAGCGCAAAGTCGGCACCGATCGCCGCGGCGTGCGCCAGTTCGGCCTCGCCATGGCACGACACTCCCACCAGACAAGCATCCGGCTCGGCGCAGTCGGGGCGTAGCGTCAGTTTGGCGGCGGCGGTCGAATCCAGGTGCACGCCGTCGGCGCCCGCCGCGCGCGCCAGTTCCAAATCGCCGTTGACCAGCACGCGCGCGCCGTGCCGGTGGGCGCGGCGCACGGTCTCGTGCGCGAGCGCCAGCCGCACGTCGTGCGGCAGCGTCTTGTCGCGCAGCTGGATCAGCCGCAGCCCGCCATGCAGGGCCACGTCCAGCCGCGCCAGAAAGCTGTCGACGCCGAGCGACTCGG
>DASTEA010000131.1:0-4795 GCA_035710075.1 Thiobacillus sp. | reverse complement strand
CTGTTTACCAGCCTCAATCTGGGCAGCCGCGGCGCGTTCAAGAACCGGCCGTTCTACAGCCGCCAGACCGGCGTGCTGATGCTGGTGGTGCTGCCCACGCTGCTGTCGGCCTGGCTCATCGCCTATGGCTTCTATGCCGGTGCGGCGCACCTGGACCGGATTTCGCTGGGCGGCTGGGTGCTGTGGGGCATGCTGGTCTATGCCCCGCCCTGGCTGGTGGGCTGGGCGCTGGGCCGGTTTCTGGGAGGCCGCAATCACGGTTTGCCGCAGCTCACCCCCGGCCCCGCCGTCGCCATTGCCGGCTATACCCTGCTGGCGGGTGCGCTGGGTGGCCTGCTGCTCGCCGCGTTTGCCGAAGTGACGGAATGGATCCGGCAGGTGGGCCAAGGCTACAGCGGGTCGTGGATCGCGTCGGCGCTCGCCACCGCCCTGCTGCTGAAGTTTTTTTCACTCACCGTAGTCGGCCACATCGGCCTGATGGGACGCTATTTCTCGCACGACTCACGCGAATGGTGGGCGCGCCTCGGCGGCTGGGTCCTGCTGGTCGCGCTGGTGTGGGCGGCCCTGTTCAGCATCGTCTATATCGCACCTGCCTTCTTCCGCTGGGCGCCGCAGGCTTTCGTCGCCGCGGGCGGAGTGACCTGGGTGCTGTCGACGATCACCGGCGTGTTGCTGGGGCGCAGCGCGAAAACCGCCGCCGACAGCCGCGTAAGCTGGCGCGATCGCGCCGCCCAGCTGATGCCCTATGTCTTCATCGTCGGTCTGCTGGGTCTGCTGTCGTTCGGCCTACACCAGCTGCTGATGCTGCCGGTGTTCTGCAGCGAATGCGCACCCCATTTCACCACCTCCGGCAAGTTCATGGACGTGCTTTATCAGGAATCGTCCAATTTCCAGCACATCGACATCATTTGGGTGGCGATCCTGTGCGCCGGCAGCCTGGCGATGGCCGCCGCACTGGCATGGCGCATCGACGTCAACCTGTTCTCGATCTACCACTTCTACCGCCAGCGTCTGGTGCGCTGCTACCTCGGGGCCTCGCGCTGCAAGCTGCGCGTGCCGCACCCGTTCACCGGCTTCGACCCGCGCGACGACCTCAAGCTGTCCGATCTCTGCAGCATGCCGCTGGGCAAGCCGCAATGCCAGCGTCCCTACCCCATCCACAACACTGCGATGAACCTGGTCGCCGGCAAGCAGCTCGCCTGGCAGGAACGGCGCGCCGCCGCGTTCGCCTTCACCCCCATGGCAGCCGGCTACAGCTTCGTTCTGCCCGACGAGAAAGGGCAGCTGCTCAGTCATTACCGCCCCACCGCGCAGTACATGGAAGGCGTCTGGATGGGATCGGCGATGGCGATCTCGGGCGCCGCCGCCTGCCCCAACATGGGCTATCACAGTTCGCCCGCGCTGACTTTCCTAATGACCGTGTTCAACGTCCGCCTCGGTCACTGGAGTCCCAACCCCGCCAACGCGCACCACTGGACGAAACACGATCCGCCGTTTGGCGGCATCTATCTGCTGAGCGAACTGTTCGGGCGCACCCAGCACTCATCGCCGTTCGTCTACCTGTCCGACGGCGGCCACTTCGAGAACCTCGGCCTCTACGAACTGGTGCGGCGGCGCTGCGCCTGCATCGTCGCCATCGACGCCGGCGAGGATGGCAAAAGCCAGTTTGGCGATCTCGGCAGCGCCATCCGCAAGTGCTACGCAGACTTCGGCGTAATCATCGACATCCATGCCGAGGACCTGGAGAACGGCTATTCAGCGGTCGGCCGCGTGCTCTATCCCGACGCACCCGAAGGCTGCCTGATCTACCTCAAGCCGCGCCTCACCGGCAGCGAGCCGGCCGATCTGCTGAACTACAAGTGCACCCACCCCGGCTTTCCACACGAATCGACGGCGGATCAATGGTTCGACGAATCGCAGTTCGAGAGCTACCGCAAGCTCGGACACCACATCGGCAAGGCGGTGTTCGACGCGGCGCTGATCACGGCGGTCCAGCGCCAGGAAATGGCCGGCGACAGCGGACCGATCCTGCCGTGGCTGTGCGAGATCCTGCGCGAGCGGCGTGATGAAGCGGATTGAAAGCAGCACCCCGGCGACACGGACAACGATCTATGCAAACCTGAAATGGAGTTTCTCATGGCCAAAAAGTCTGCAACCATACCCTCCGACCGGCCGCTCAAAACCAGCTCAGAAAGGGCCACCGGCCAGCTGCTCGACGCCTTTCCCGACCGCATCGACCTGCGCGACTGGTTTTACCAGCCCGCGCTGATTTCGCTGCCCGACGCGCTGGTGAGCTGCGCGCTCATCAAGCCCGCGATGATTCTCGATCAGGGACGCGAAGGCGCCTGCACCGGCTTTGCGCTGGCGGCGGTGGTGAACTTCCTGCGCGCCAAGCAGAAACGCACCGCCATCGTCAGCCCGCGCATGCTGTACGAACTGGCGCGGCGCTACGACGAATGGCCGGGCGAGGCCTACGAGGGCTCCTCCGCGCGCGGCGCGATCAAGGCCTGGGCCAAGCACGGCGTGTGTCTGCGCTCGTCGTGGAAAGACGACCAGCATGGCATCACGCACATGAGCGACGCCATCATCGAGCAGGCGATGGCGACGCCGGGCGGCGCGTATTACCGCATCCGCCCCTACAACGTGCGCGACATGCACACCGCACTGAACGAAACCGGCATTCTCTACGCCACGCTGATGGTGCACTCGGGCTGGGCCGATCCGGGCGGCAGCAAGGGCGACAAGCCGGTTGCGGTCACTTATGTGCACCAGGGGCGCAAGACCACCCTGAAGCTGCCGGTGATCAAGCGCAGCGGCAGTGCCGACGGGGGGCACGCCGTCGCCCTCGTCGGCTACACCCCGCAGGGCTTCATCATCCAGAATTCCTGGGGGCCGGGCTGGGGCGCCGGCGGCTTTGCGCTGCTGCCCTACGAAGACTTTCTGATGCACGCCACCGACGTCTGGGTGGCGCAGCTCGGCGTGCCGGTGACGATGGACCTGTGGGCGGCAGACAAGTCGATCGACACCTCCGGCATCCAGCGCGCCAGCCGCACCATCCCGCTGTCCGACATCCGGCCCTACGTCATCGACGTCGCCAACAACGGCGAGCTGTCCGATTCCGGCGATTACTGGACCACCGAGTCCGACATCGAACGGCTGTTCTGCGAAACCCTCCCCGCCAAAACCCGCGGCTGGAAAAAACGCCGCATCCTGCTGTACCTGCACGGCGGCCTCAATTCCGAATCCGCCTCGGCCAAGCGCATCATCGCCATGCGCGACGTCATGCTGGAAAACGAGATCTACCCCCTGCACGTCATGTGGGAGAGTGATTTCCTGTCCAGCGTCGCTGGCTTGTTCAAGGACCTGTTCACCGAGGCCGACAAGCTGGCCGGCGGCGGCTTCCTGGAAAACCTGACCGAAGCCCGTGACCGCGTGCTCGAACTCACCCTCGCCCGCGCCGGCCACCGGCTGTGGGGCGAGATGAAGGAAAACGCGCAGCTGGCGTCCGACCACCCGCACAACATCGGTGCCATCCAGCTCGTCGCGCAGTACGTCGAACTGGCCAAGAAGCGGCTGGCCAGCCACGACAAGGTCGGCTGGGAGCTGCACATCGTCGGCCATTCGGCCGGCAGCATTTTCGCCGCCCACGCCATGCCGCTGCTGGCGAATCTGGGCATTCCATTGAAGAGCGTGCAGTTCCTCGCCCCGGCCATCCGCACCGACACCTTCAAGCAGCTGCTGCTGCCCGGCCTGGAAGCGGGGCAGATCCCGCTGCCCAGCCTGTATGTGCTGTCGGACAAGTTGGAGCGCGGGGACAGCGTGGGGCCCTATGGGAAATCCCTGCTCTACCTCGTGTCCAACGCCTTCGAAGGCATGCGCGAGGTGCCGATCCTGGGGATGAAGGCCTGTCTCGACGCCGACAAGACACTCTCCAAAGTGTTTGATGGAAGCGTAGACGGCCGCCCCGCGCTAGTGGTCTCCGAGGGCATCCCGATCGATCCGGCCCAGGAAGCCGCCGCCATCAAGCAGGGCGCCTCCGTCAGCCACAGCCACGGCGGCTTCGACAACGACTGCGCGACGATGAACTCGGTGCTCACCCGCGTCCTCGGCAGTGTGCCGAAGCGGCTGTTCACCGGCCGCGACCTGCATTACTGAACGCGAATCCGTGCGGGAGCGGCAAGCCTGCCCCGCTCAACCGACTTCGACAAACTCCAGGGTATTCGCATCCGGATCACGGCAGAACATCGCCGCGCGCCCCGACTTGCTCGCGCTGTAGCGCACGCCCGCCGCATCGAGGCGGCTTTTCAGCGCCGCCATGTTTCGTACCGCCAGCGCAATGTGGCGGTCGCGGCCGCCGTGCTCCGGCCGCACCGAAGCGGAATCGGGATTGGCCAGCTGCATCAGGTGCAGTTGCTGGTCGCCGCCGAGCTCGTACCACTCGCCGGGGTAAGGCAGGTCGGGGCGATTCGGGTACACCTTCAGCCCCAGCACCGATTCGTAGAAGACCTTGGCGCGGCCGAGATCGGACACCAGCAGGCCGGCGTGGAGCAGCGCGGAAATATCAGACATGGGCTTTTTCCTTCAGTTGCTCGTCTTCCATGCGGCCGGAAAACAGGCTGGCGGTGATGATCATGATCGCGCCCACCCACTCCTGCAGCCCCATGCGTTCCTTCGACAAGAAGTAGGCCGCGACCGCCGCCACCACCAGTTCGAACAGAAGGATGACGATGGCCTGGTTGGCCGGCACGCGGGCGAGACCGTACTGCACCGCGTAAGTCATGCTGCCGAGGGCAGC
>DASTEA010000130.1:0-10865 GCA_035710075.1 Thiobacillus sp. | reverse complement strand
GGCCCTAGCGTCCTTCGGGGCGCTTTTTTTGTCAGAAATTTGAGGTTTCGGTTTTTCGGAAATGGGCAAGGCCATAAATTATTATGGGTTATGGAACATGTGCTTAGCTTGATAAATTGAGGTGGATTATTTTTTTGGCCTGAGGTTTGCCTAAGCTTTGCTTGGGTAAATGGGCCAACATAAAAAGGAAAAATCATGAAAAATAAATCCAACTCAATCCGCTCAATCGTATCCGCCTCCGCACTCGGCATGGTGATGGGGATGGCAATGACCGGTAATGCAAGCGCGGCCTTCATCTCGTGTGATGGCGGCATCAGTGGCAAGGTGTCGACTAAAACGGATTGCACCATCCTGGGGCCACTGAACGGGAATCAAAATGACAGCCTGACGCTGGTCAACAATGAAGGGTTCTTTGGGATTGCCAATTGGCTGTTCGACGGTCAATGGAACAATACCGATGCCGGCTTCGTTGATACCTCCGACCTGTTCAACTTCACGGGCGACGGTTCCGCGGGCACTTTCACCTATGCGGGCGGGGCCGGCATTTCAGACATCATGCTCCTTTTCAAGGATGGCGCGGGCACTAATCTGGTCGGATACTTGGTGACGCGGCTTGCCGGCGATTACTCAACTCCGTTCACCAGTCCGCCTTTCCCTCTCACGGGCCAGGCAACGGTGAAAGATGTGGGACACCTCAGCGTTTATTACCGCGAGGTGCAGCAAATTCCCGAGCCCGGGGTGCTTCTGCTGGTGGGCGCAGGACTGTTGGGTCTGGGCTTGGCGCGTCGCCGCAAGTTGGCTTGACAAGCCGCAGTTGTTGTGAACGAAAAAAAGCGCCGGTGACCGGCGCTTTTTTCATGCCCGCTTCAGTGCGGCGGCGGTGTTCACCAGTTCCAGTACCAAATCATGCAGCCGCGCCGGCGATTTCAGCGCGCCGCTTTCCTCGTCGAATGCCAAGTCGGCGTGGGGCAGCGAGAACTGGCCTGGCAACACCAGCACGCCGAGGGTGTTCAGGATCTGGCGCAGGTGCGGCAGCATGCGCATGCCGCCGAACACGCCGGGTGAGGCGGCAAGGATTGCTGCGACCTTGTTCTGATACGGCACCAGCCCCGATTCGCCCTGCCATTCGCGCGACACCCAGTCGATCGAGTTTTTCAGCAGCGGCGGAATCGAGCTGTTGTATTCCGGGCTGGCGATCAGCAGGCCGTCGTGTTGCTTGAACAGGGCTTTCAGGCGCAGCGCGTTGTCGGGCAGGCCTTGCTTGTCTTCGAGGTCGCCGTTGTAGAGCGGCAGCGGATAATCCGCCAGATCGATCAGGGTGACGTCGCCGCCCGCCGCGCGCGCGGCGTCCACGGTGACCTGGATCAGCTTGCGGTTCCAGGAGTCGCGACGAATGCTGCCGGAAAAAGCGAGAATCTTGGGCATGGCGTGTCCTTGCGTCAAAAGTGGGCGATTGTATCGGTCTTCCGCGCGGCGCCGGAAACCCGCCGTCTCCCCGGCGTCGAGCGGCAATCCGCGCAGCTTGACCCGGCCCCGGCAGCCCCGCAAGCATCCGGCTCGATCCGGTTTTGGCATGGTGGACGTGGCCGCGTTCGGCCGATAGCCACAAAGCATGGGGGTCTCTTTTGGGCTGATGTTCAGGCGTTGTAGTCCATATGGACGTGGCCTCTGCCAGGTAAAACCGGCACAATTCGACCGACTCATTCAAATTATCCGAACATGTCGCTTACCCTGGACGCACTGACCATCCTTGACGCCATCGAACGCAAGGGCTCGTTTGCCCGCGCCGCCGAAGAAATGGCACGCGCGCCGTCGAGCCTGACCTATGCGGTGCAGCAGATCGAGGCCGACCTCGACGTGGTGTTGTTCGACCGTTCCGGCCACCGCGCGCGCTTCACCCCGGCCGGCCGCGTATTGCTGGAGGAAGGCCGTGCCCTGCTGGCCGCCGCCGCCGCGCTGGCGCACAAGACCCGGCAGGTTGCGGGCGGCTGGGAGACGGGGCTTACGATTGGGGTCGAGGGCATTTTGCCGATTGCGCCGCTGCTGCCGCTGCTCGACGCGTTTTATCAACTGGGGCAGGCTACTGAGGTCAAGCTGCGCCACGAAGTACTCGCGGGCGGTTGGGACGCGCTCGCCTCCGGCCGCGCCGACCTGGTGATCGCCGGCGGCGACGCGCCTGCCGGAGGCGGCATCCGCACCCGCGCGCTGGGCCGCATCGAATTCGTGTTCTGCGTGGCGCCGCAGCATCCGCTGGCGCGCGTCAACACACCGCTCGATCAGGCCGACATCGCGGCACACCGCGCGGTGGTGATCGCCGATACTGCACGCAACTTGCCGCAGCGCGGCGCGGGCTGGCTGCAGCAACAGCCGTGTCTGACGGTGGCCGATTTACCGAGCAAGCTCGCCGCCCAGCAGGCCGGGCTGGGGGTGGGGTCGCTGCCGCGCTGGCTGGCCGACCGCGAAGTCACGGCAGGGCGGCTGGCGGCGTGCGAATGGGCCGGCGGCAACCCGCGCCAAACCCTGCACTTGGCCTGGCGCAGCGGCGAAACGGGGCGGGCGCTGGAATGGTGGATGCAGGCGCTGTCGCAACCCGGTGTGCTTGCGGAGGTGCTCGATGCCGACTGAGAACGCCACACCCAATGCAACCCGGCTCGACAAAATGCGGCTCGACAAATGGCTGTGGGCGGCACGCTTTTTCAAGACGCGCAGCCTTGCCAGCCAGGCCATCGAGCATGGCCGCGTGAAGCTCGCTGGCGAGCGCGTCAAACCGGCGCGCGAGGTCAGGCCGGGCGACCAGCTGAACCTTCATGTCGGCGATTTCGACTGGACCATCACGGTGCGTGCGCTGTCGATGCAGCGCGGCCCGGCACCGGTCGCGCAAGCACTCTATGAAGAAGACCCGGCCAGCCACGCGCGCCGCCAGCAGCAAGTCAGCGAGCGCAAGCTGGCCGCCAGCCCGGCGGCGGCGATCAAGGGCCGCCCCAGCAAGCGCGACCGCCGCCTCATTCACCGCTTCACTGGCGAATGAGGCGCATCATTTCCTGCCGGATTCCCCCCGCAAGGCGCGGCCAAGCGCATAGAATCGTGGCGTCCGCGAGCCCTCTTTTATGACTGTTTCTGCAGCGCTTCTCAGGTTCCTGCGCCGCGCGTCGCGCTGGCTGGCCGCGCTGGCCGCGCTTGCTGCGCTGGTCTTTGCAACAGCCGCGGCGCTGATGTATTTCTGGGTGTTGCCGAATATCGCCGATCACCGCGACACGGTGGCCAGCCTGATGTCGCGCGCGTTGGGACAGCGGGTGACGCTGGAGGCGGTGTCGGGGGTGTGGCAGCAGGCGCGTCCCGAATTCCGCCTGCGGGGCGTGCGCCTGTACGACCAACAGGACCACCCTGCACTCTATCTGCCCGAACTGGAGGCCGCGTTTGCCTGGCGTTCGCTGCTGTTTCTGGAGCCGCGCTTCAACCGCATCGAGTTGCAAGGGCTGACGCTCGGGGTGCGGCGCGCACGCGACGGGCGTTTCTACGTCGGCGGCATTCCGATCAACCCGGCCGCCCAGGACAGCGGTTTTTCCAACTGGCTGCTGCGGCAGGGGCGGGTGCATGTGTACCAGGGCACGCTCACCTGGCTGGACGAGGTGCGCAATGCGCCGCCGCTGGTTCTGACCGCGGTCGATTTCACCCTGGTCAATTCGCGTGGCAGCCACCGCCTGCAACTGCATGCCGTTCCGCCGGCCAGTCTGGCCCAGCCGCTGACGATCGACGCGAAACTGCGCGCACGCGATACGGACGACCCCAAGACTTGGAACGGCACCCTCGACGCAAGCATGGCGGGGCTGTCGTTTCCGCATCTGGGCACCTGGCTGGCCCTGCCGTATCAGCCCCAGCAAGGCCGGGGCGCGCTGAACATGCGCTTCGAGGTGGCGCGTGGTGTGCTGGCAGGGATGGCCGCCGGCCTGGATCTGCGCGCGATCGAAACCACGCTGGGTGACGGCCTGCCTGCGCTGCGACTGGACGCGGTGCGCGGCCAGGTCATGTGGCAGCAGGGGCCTGACGGTCAGCGTGTGGCGTTTGAAAACCTGCGCGTGGCGCGACCGGGTGCTGCCCTGGGTGCACCGTTCAATGCGGGCTTGCGCTGGAAAGCCGCGTCACGTGAAATCACTGCAAAGGCCTTCAGCCTGAGCGGCTGGCAATCGATATTGCCGAGCCTGCCGATGGAAGCGGCATTGCGCGCGCGCCTGCATGCCCTGCAACCGCAAGGGCGACTCGACGACTTGCTGTTGCGCTGGCGCGGGTCGCAGCCTGGGCTGGACAACTTCAGCATTGCGGCCCGCTTCAGCGGCCTTGGGGTGATGGCGACGGGCAAGCAGCCCGGGCTGGCCAATCTCAGCGGGCGCATCGAGGGGGACGCGCGCGCGGGCGTGTTCGAAATCGACTCGAAGCAGCTGGCGCTCGGTCTGCCCAGGCTGTTCCGCGAACCGGCATTCGGGTTCGACAGCGTGCAAGCGCGCGGCAGCTGGAAGAAAACGCCACGCGGCCGCCGCCTCACCCTGGCCGGAATGACATTCGCCAATCAGGACATGGCCGGGTCGGCCAAGGGCCACTACGAGTTGATCGCCGACCACCCTGGCGTGATCGATCTGAGCGCACATCTGACTCGTGCCGAGGGCACGGCGGTACACCGTTATTTCCCCAGGAAAATCGGCGATCAGACGGTCAACTGGGTGAGACAGGCCGTCGTGGCCGGGCACTCCGACAATGTGCAGCTGGATTTGAAAGGCGATCTGACGCAGTTCCCGTTCGTGAATGGCAACGGCGTGTTTCGCGTCGATGTGCAGGCCAGCGAGGCCGTGATCGACTATGTGCCGGGCTGGCCGCGGATCGAAGGCATCCAGGGGCGCGTGCTGTTTCAGGGCAAGGCGATGGAGGTGACCTCCAGCCAGGCGCGGATTTACGGGGTGGCGCTGGGGCCGGTCAAGGCCGTCATTCCGGACCTGATCCATCACGAAGAACTGCTGCATATCGACGGCGAGGCCAATGGGCCCATCCGGGATTTCATTCGCTTTGCCAACGCCAGCCCGGTCGGCGAGCGGCTGCGCGGCTTCACCCGTGACGTGGACGGCAGCGGGCCGATGAAGCTGGCCCTGCAACTGCAGGTGCCGCTGCGCCACAGCCTCGACACCACGCTGAGCGGCCGGCTGTCGTTCCTGGGCGATACCCTGCGTCCGGCGGGCCTGCCGCTGCTCGAACAGGCGCGCGGCGACATCGATTTCACCCACGACAGCCTGAATGCGACAAACCTCACCGCGCAGTTTCTCGGCGGCCCGCTGCGCATCGACACGGCCACCCGCGACGGCCGGGTGCAGATTCTCGCGCAGGGGCGCGCCACCGTCGCGGGCATGTCGCCCTGGCTCGAAGCAGGGTGGAGCAAGCGATTGTCGGGGCAGGCCGCATGGCGCGGCCAGATTGACCTGGACCCGGTGGGCGAGCGCATTCGCGTGGAATCCGATCTCGTCGGGCTGGCGTCCGCCCTGCCTGCGCCGCTGGCGAAAGCCGCCGCGCTGCCGCTGCCGCTGCGGCTGACCCGCCAGCGGCAGGGCGATGGCCAGCTGCATGAAGTGCGACTGGGAAGAATCGTCAGCGCAGTGTGGCGCAGCACCGCGGCAGGGGGCTTTGGCCGCGGTGAAATCCGCTTTGATGGAGAAGCGAAAATGCCGGTCGAGCCCGGCCTGCGTCTGGCCGGCAGCGGGCGCGACCTGGACCTTTCGGGCTGGGCGGCGCTGTTGCCCAAGGGCAAAGGCAAGGCGAGCTTGCCGCTTTCATCCTTCGATATCCGCTTCGATGCACTTGACCTGATGGGGCGTCGCTATCAGGAGGTGCGCCTGCAGGGACGCACCCGCGACGGCCTGTTGCGCACCCAGGTGAGCGGGCGCGAACTCGACGGGGTGCTGACCTATCGCCCTGCCGGCCAGCAGCCTGCCCGGGTGTCGGCGCAGTTCAGGCAGCTGACCATTCCGGCTGCGGCGCCCGCAACCGGTCAGGCGCAGGACATGAGCATGACCGCCGCGGATTTTCCGGCACTGGATGTGAGGGTGGAGGACTTCCGTCTGCAAGAACGGCCGCTTGGGCGGCTGGAGGTGGTGGCGCGCGGCGCGCCGCAAGGACTGGTGATCGACAGTCTGCAACTCACGCATCCGGACAGCGTGTTCCGCATGAGCGGCCTGTGGCGCGACGGCGCACCGAGCGAAACCCGTGCCGAGCTGAATCTGAAGGTGCTGGATGCAGGCAAGTTTCTGGGCCGTTTTGGTTATGTTGACGCGCTGCGGCGCGGCAGGGCGGACATCCATGGCGACGCCACCTGGATTGGCTCGCCCGCCGATTTCGCATTCGACACGCTGGCGGGGCAGCTCGATTTCAGGGCCAGGGGCGGGCAGTTTCTCAAGATCGATCCCGGCGCCGGCAAGCTGCTCGGCGTGCTGAGCCTGCAATCGCTGCCGCGCCGGTTGAGCTTCGATTTCCGTGATATCTTCAATGATGGCTATGCCTTCGACGACATCGGCGCCACGCTGCGCATTGCACGCGGTGTGGTCTACAGCGATGATTTCAAGATGCGTGGGCCGGCAGCCAAGGTCAACATGTCCGGACTGGCCGACCTCAATCAGGAATCCGTTCAGCTGCGGGTGAAAGTGATCCCCAAGGTGTCTGAAGGCCTGGCCGTGGCCGGTGCCTTGATCGGCGGGCCATTGGCCGGGGTGGGTGCGCTGGCCGCGCAAAAACTGCTGCGTGACCCGTTCGAGGAAGCCATCAGCCAGGAATACATGGTGACCGGGGCGTGGCAGGAACCCGATGTGAAAAAGTTGGCCAGAGCCAAAACTGAAACCTCTGAACCTTGATCGTGGAATCCGTTAAATGACGACAAAAAAACCAGCAAGACCCAGCGTGGCACGCCCCAAAGGCGCCCAAGTCAAAAAATCCGCGCCCCAGGCCGGTACCGTGCGCGTGGCGGCGATCCAGATGGCGTCCGGGCCCAACGTGCCGGCCAATCTGGCCGAAGCGGAACAGCTCATGGAGCTGGCGGTCGATGCGGGTGCACGCCTGATCGTGCTGCCGGAGTTCTTCTGCATCATGGCCATGAAAGATACCGATGTGGTGAAGGCGCGCGAAGCCGAAGGCCATGGCCCGATCCAGACGTTTCTGTCGCGCATGGCGAAGAAACACAAAATCTGGCTGATCGGGGGTTCGGTGCCGCTGGCGGCCAGCGTGGCGAACAAGGTGCGCAACAGCTGCCTGGTGTATGACGAGCGCGGCAAGCTGGTGGCGCGCTACGACAAGATTCATTTGTTTGGACTCGATCTCGGCAACGAACGCTATCAGGAAGCCAAGCTGATCGAACCGGGCGACAAGGTCGTCGTCGTCAACAGCCCGTTCGGCCGCATCGGCCTGTCGGTCTGCTACGACCTGCGTTTCCCCGAGCTGTACCGCGCCATGCCCGACGTCGACATCATCGTGGTGCCGTCGGCGTTCACCGCCACCACCGGGCGCGCGCATTTCGAAACCCTGATCCGCGCACGCGCGATCGAGAACCTCGCCTACGTGATCGCCCCGGCGCAGGGCGGCTACCATCTGTCGGGCCGCGAAACCCACGGCGACAGCATGATCGTCGACCCCTGGGGCGTGGTGCTCGACCGCCTGCCGCGCGGTTCCGGCGTGGTCATCGCCAACATCAATCCGGCCTACCAGGCCAGCCTCAGGAAGAGCCTGCCCGCGCTCAAGCACCGCTTCATCCAGTACCCGCAGGTCGAAGTCGACGTGGTCGAGCGCCGGGTGCCGGCCAAGCGCGATCCTTCAATCAAGTACAGCGCCAAATAATTCAGGACATCGCCATGAACCCCACCGACGCCTTCGTTCCCATTCAAACCGCCGAACAGCTTTTCCACTCCGCCGAAGCCATGCTGCTGACGCCGAATGGCCTCGACGCCGACAAGCTCGCGCCGGTGTTCAGCCGCTTGCTGACGCATGACGTCGACTACGCCGACCTGTATTTCCAGTATTCGCGTTCCGAAGGCTGGAGCCTGGAAGAAGGCCAGGTCAAATCGGGCAGCTTCAACATCGACCAGGGCGTCGGCGTGCGCGCGATCTCGGGCGAGAAAACCGCCTTCGCCTATTCAGACGACATCAGCCTCGATGCCTTGGGCGCTGCGGCCGATGCCACCCGCGCGATCGCCCGCGCCGGGCAGAACCGCAGCTTCGGCATGGTGCAGCGCGGCGAAGGTCGCCAGCTCTACCACGCAGTCGACCCGCTGGCGAGCCTGGACGACGCGGCCAAGGTCACGCTGCTGGAACGGCTGGAAAAGAAGGCGCGTGCGATGGACCCGCGCGTCACCCAGGTGATGGCGAGCCTCGCCTCCGAATATGAAGTGATTTTCATTGCCCGTTCCGACGGCCACCTGGCGGCCGACGTGCGTCCGCTGGTGCGCCTGTCGCTGCAGGTCATCGCCGAGCAGGATGGGCGCCGCGAGCAGGGTTCCGGCGGCGGCGGCGGTCGCTTCGACTACAGCTATTTCACCGATGACATCCTGGAAAAATACGCGCGCCAGGCCGTGCATCAGGCCATGGTCAACCTCGACGCGCGTCCCGCGCCCGCCGGCACCATGACCGTCGTGCTCGGCGCCGGCTGGCCCGGGATCCTGCTGCACGAAGCGATCGGCCACGGCCTTGAGGGCGACTTCAACCGCAAGGGCAGTTCGGCGTTTGCCGGCCGCATCGGCGAGCGCGTCGCCGCCCCCGGCGTCACCGTGATCGACGACGGCACCATCCCGCTGCGCCGCGGTTCGTTGAACGTCGACGACGAAGGCAACCCCACCCAGCGCACCGTACTGATCGAAGACGGCATCCTCACCGGCTACATGCAGGACATGATGAACGCGCGCCTGATGGGCATGCCGATCACCGGCAACGCCAGGCGCGAATCGTTCGCGCATCTGACCATGCCGCGCATGACCAACACCCTGATGCTGAACGGCGACAAGAACCCGGCAGAGATCATCGCCTCGGTGAAGAACGGCCTCTACGCCGTCAACTTCGGCGGCGGCCAGGTCGACATCACCAGCGGCAAGTTCGTCTTCTCCGCAGCCGAAGCCTACATGATCGAAGACGGCAAGATCACCTACCCGGTGAAAGGCGCCACCCTGATCGGCAACGGCCCCGAAGTGCTGACGCGCGTCTCCATGATCGGAAATGACATGGAAATGGATTCCGGCGTGGGTACCTGCGGCAAGGAAGGGCAGAGCGTCCCGGTCGGCGTCGGGCAGCCGACGCTGAGGATCGATGGCCTGACGGTGGGCGGGACCGCCTAGGTCCCTCTGCGGTCAGCTTTCGAGCTGGAAGCGCAGCCCCACCTTGCTGAAGCTGTAGAAGTCCAGCGTCGAATCGGTCTTTTCGTACATCACGCCGATCTGTGGCCGATAGCCTCTGAAGCGCAGCGAAGGCCGCAGCAGGTCCAGGCTTGCAGCGAAACGCGTGTCCTGGCGCCGGTCGCCGAAGAACGGGTCGATTCCCTCGTACCTGCGAACGCCGGCAGAACCGTACAGCGTGAATCGCGTATCCCAGGTGTCGGACGGCCACACCATCGAGCCGCCGAGGCTGCCGCCGCGGTAGGAATAAGCCGCTTCGCTGGTCTCTGCCCGTTCCAGCGTGGCCTCGTTGCTGAAGGCGAGGCCGAGCGCCGGCGGGTAGGCCAGCTTGCCGATCAAGAACAGGTTGTGGGAATCCAGGTGCGGCATCTGCGGAACCTGCAGCCTGCCGAACTTGAATTCCCCCAGCAGGCGGTATCCCTCCGACGGCGCCATCGCGGCCAGCGCGCCCACGTAGGGAAAGCGGTAGAGGGTATCCCCGTCCAGCCGGGCGCCCTCGAAGCCCGCCTTGGCCTTGAGCCAGGGCGCGCCCGGCACCGCCTGCGCCAGGCCGACGTCGCCTGTGAGGCGGTCGAAAGTCCGTTCCGGGAAATCGGAGTAGGAGGCGGTGAAGAAGGCCGTGGTGCGGCGGCTATCGTCCAGCGGCCGATAGCCGCGCACCGACAGCCTGGCGCCGGTGACATGGCGGTTGTCCTCGGGCGGCACCACGGTCAGCGTCTGGCCGCCGATCATCACTTCGCGGCTGTTGGTGAAGTTGCGCGGATTCGAGTCGCTGACCATGCCGACGGAAAACTTGATATAGCCCGTGGCCATGTCGATCTCGTCGAGGTAGACCCGGATATTCTCGGCCACCCGCCAGGGCAGTTCCGGGCGCGCCAGCACCTCGCGAAACAGCTGTTCGGCGCGCTCGTAATCCTGCATCAGAAACAGCGCGCGGGCGAGTTCAAGCTTGACCCGCGGGCTGCCGGTTTCGGCCAGCAGCTGCTCGAAGATCGTCGCCGCCCGCATCGGGTTGCCCGTGCGCAGGGCCTCGACGCCGAGGAGAAAGCGCGCCTGGTAGGCGTCGCCCTGCGCGGGAACCGTGCCGGCGGGCGCTTCCTCGGCCAGCACGGGGCAAGCCAGCAGCGCGGCGACGCAGGCCAGCACCGCAGCGAATCGCCGCATCTCAGGGTGCGGTGGGTCGCACGGCGCCGTACGCGCCCGCATAGGTCTCAACGCCGGCACCCTTGAGGAAGAACACTCCGCCTAACTCTTCGGCGTTCGGGCCATAGAACTGGCCGGTCGAATCGCCCGTGAGCGTGGCAGACGTTACAGTTCCAGCAAAGCTGTTCGTGCCAGGAGCATAGGTCAGCGTGCCGGTCAGATTCAGCTCAGGGGCCGCGGTAAACGCAGCCCAGTTTGTAGAAGTCTGGGTGTTTGTCGTGTTGAAGGTCAAAGACCGGGTGACAAAATTGGCGTCTA
>DASTEA010000129.1:0-2843 GCA_035710075.1 Thiobacillus sp. | reverse complement strand
CGAAGGACTGCAGTTCGCGGATGACGTCGACCACCTTGGAGTTGCGCAGGTCGGGGCAGTTTTCCTTGAAGGTGAGGCCGAGCACGTTGACCTTGGCACCCTTCACCTGCACGCCGTTGGCGATCATGTTCTTCACCGTCTCCTGCGCCACGTAGGCGCCCATGCCGTCGTTGATGCGGCGGCCGGCGAGGATCACCTGCGGGTGGTAGCCGAGCATATCGGCCTTGTGGGTGAGGTAGTAGGGATCGACGCCGATGCAGTGGCCGCCGACCAGGCCCGGACGGAAGGGCAGGAAGTTCCACTTGGTGCCGGCGGCCTTCAGCACTTCGAGCGTGTCGATGCCGAGGCGGTGGAAGATCAGCGAGAGCTCGTTCATCAGCGCGATGTTGAGGTCGCGCTGGGTGTTCTCGATCACCTTGGCGGCCTCGGCGACTTTAATTGAACTGGCGCGGTGCACGCCGGCGGTGATCACGCTGCCATACAGGTCGGCGACTTTATCCAGGGTGGCGGCGTCATCGCCCGACACGACTTTCACGATCTTGGTGATGGTGCGTTCCTTGTCGCCGGGGTTGACGCGCTCGGGCGAGTAGCCGACATGGAAGTCCTGCAGCCATTTCATGCCGGACTGTTTTTCCAGGATCGGGATGCAGACCTCTTCGGTGGCGCCGGGGTAGACTGTGGATTCGTAAATGACCGTCGCCCCTCTCTTCATGTATTTACCCACAGTGGTGGATGAGCCCACCAGCGGCGAGAAATCCGGAATGTGCGCCGCATCGACCGGGGTCGGCACGGCGACGATGATGAAGTCGGCTTGCGCCAGATCGGCGGGGTCGCTGGTGACCGCCAGCTGCGTCGCGGCCTTGAGGTTCTCCGCTGACACCTCGCCGGTCGGATCGCAGAATCGACGGTATTGCTCGATTTTTTCCACCGAGAGGTCATAACCGATGGTGGTCATTTTCTTGCCGAATTCCACCGCCAACGGCAGGCCCACATAGCCCAGCCCGACAACCGCTACAACGCTCATACCTGGATTCCCTTATGAATAGAAAGTCTTTACCGTCCGGATTGTATCGAATTTGCATGGCGCTGCCCGATCGTCTGCGGCGGCTGGCCGCCTCATGGGTCGGCACGCGGCGTAGCCGCCGGGTGCTTGCCCTGCGGGCGGCCCTGGCGCTGCTGGCGCCGGCGATGAGCGTTCCTGCGCTGGCCGACGTCGCCGATACGCTGCCATCCGTGAAGCCGGGCGTGGTCGGCGTCGGGATATTCAATCCCACCGGCAGCCCGCGCGCCAACCTGCAGGGCACCGGCTTTGCCGTGCTGGATGGGCGTTATGTGGTGTCGTGCGCGCATATCTTCGCCAAGCCGCTGGACAGCGAGAAAAATGAAACCCATGCCGTGTTCATCGGGCGCGACCGCCAGATGACGGTGCGCCACGCCAAGCTGATCGCCACCGACCGCGCACGTGACCTGGCCTTGCTGAAAATCGAGGGCGATGCGCTTCCCGCGCTGAAGCTGGGCGACTCGAGCCGGGCGCGCGAAGGCTCGCAGCTGTATTTCACCGGCTATCCGATCGGCTCGGTGCTGGGGCTCAACCCGTCCACCCACCGCGCGGGGCTCGCCGCCATCATTCCGATTTACACGCCGCTCCCCAGCGCAGCGCAACTGACCGTGCGCACCCTGAAACAGGCGAAAGACGCGTACGAGGTGTTCGAGCTTGACGCCATCGCCTACCCCGGCAACAGCGGCAGCCCGGTGTGGCACCCGGATAGCGGCGAGGTGCTGGGGGTGCTCAACTCGGTGTATGTGAAGGGCGCGAAGGAAGCCGCGCTTACCGCGCCGAGCGGGATCAGCTACGCCATCCCGGTGAAATATGTGCACCAGCTGCTGGAGCAGGCGCTACCGAATACACCCTAGCGCCTACATGCCTTCGGTCAGGCTGACGCCGACGCCGAGCGACTGCTGACGGTGGTTGTAGTCGACCAGCGATTCGCCGTAGCCGTTGAAATACTGCACATAGCCTTTCAGCCGCCCATACAGCGGAAAGCTCCAGTTGAGTTTCACTGCGCCACGGTTGTCGGTGCTCTCGAAGTTGTTGCGCAGCAGCAGCGAATAGGCGTTGCGGCCCTTGCGGTAGACCATCAGCAGGTCGCCGTGCCCCAGGTAATCCTCGATGTCGGGATTGTCGTCGGTCTCGATGTTTTCCGGGATGCGATACCAGGGCCGGATCAGCAGCGCCAGGTTGCCGCGCTCGATGCCGATCTGGGCATAAACCCGATTCCAGCTGCGCGACAGGCCTTCCGGACGACCATTCGACTGGTGCACCAGCCCCAGGTTGATGAAACGGCCGCGAAAGCCGCCAATCTCGTAATTCGTGCGGTAAGCCAGGATCACTTCCGGCTCGTAGTTGGTCTCGCGAAACGGTGAGGACGTGCCGCTGTTGTAGGCCTGCCAGAACGAAGTGATGGTGTAGCCCAACCACAGGTCGGCGTTGTCGTGGCCGAACACGCCTTCCATCCCCTTGATCTTGAAGCTCAACTGCAGCTCGGCCTCGACGGGATCGAGCCCCAGATCAGGCTGGGTAAACGACGCCTGGAATGGGGTGTTGTTGGGCGAACTGCTGTATTTGATGGGCAGGAAATAATTCGGGTGGTGCGGCCTGAACAGGAAGGCGCCCTGCTTGGCTTCGTCATCGAGCTCCCAGTGGCGCGACAGCGCCGACAGCAGTTCGGGATCGGGCTCGACTGGCACCGGGTGCGCCGCCACGGCGGGCAGCCCAGGCTGCAGATCGGCCCGCTTGGCGTCGGCCGGCGGAGTGGCCGCCACCTCGGGCTGAGGCTGCGAAC
>DASTEA010000128.1:0-2393 GCA_035710075.1 Thiobacillus sp. | reverse complement strand
CCCCGGGTGGCGGCCTTGCTGGTCGGCGCATTGGGCCGCGACGCCGCCTGGCAGACGCACGAGGTGGCGGCGTTTACCGAGCTCGCCCTCGACCACCTGACGCACGAGGCCCTGGCGACGGATTTTCCGCAGACGCCAGCGGCGCACGCGCAGATCAAGCGCCCCACGGAGTAACGGGGGCCGGCAGGGCAATGTCACCGATGCGGGTTGATGTCACAAAAATGCGGCGATGCGGACGACCGTCAGCCGGGTTGTTCGTTCACGATCTGGCCTGAATATAAAGCTACGCATTCTCGCGTAACGGTCTATGATCATTTTGTGTTGCGTTTGCTCCTGCAAACCCAGCCGTATTTCTGAAGTCGTTGCAAGGAGAATCCCCATGGCTAAAGGCCAGGTACGTGGAAACAAGGAAGTAAAAAAACCCAAGAAGCCGAAGCAGGTTGTTGTTCCGGTCGGATCGTTCATTACCCCTCCCAAAGCAGACAAGCCGACAAAAGGCCAACACTGATTTTTGCTGGAGCCCCAAGCAAACGCCACCGTCGAGGTGGCGTTTGCACGTCCAGGGCCAATGCCGCAGCCGGACTGCAGCCCCCGGTTTTCCGCGCGGCCTTAATTGGCGACAATGGCCAGCATGGTCACCGCCACTTTCCGCTTCTATGAAGAACTCAACGACTTCCTTGCGCCGGGCCGGCGCAAGCGGGAATTCACCGTGCCGTGCGCGCGGGCGGCGACCACCAAGCACATGATCGAGGCGCTCGGCGTGCCGCACACCGAGGTGGAGTTGATCCTGGTGAACGGCGAGTCGGTGGACTTCAGCCGGCAGCTCGAGGACGGCGACCGGGTGGCGGTGTATCCCCGCTTCGAGGCGATGGACGTCACGCCCTTGCTGCGGCTGCGCGAGCGGCCCTTGCGCGAGCCGCGCTTCGTGGCCGACGCGCACTTGGGCGGACTCGCCCACATGCTGCGCATGCTGGGGTTCGACACCCTGTACGACAACCACTATCACGACGACGCCATCGTGGCGGTTTGCGAGCACGACGGCCGCATCGTGCTGACGCGCGACCGCGAACTGCTGAAGCGGCGCCCGGTCACGCATGGCTGCTATGTGCATGCGCTGAAATCGGAGGCGCAACTGCGCGAAATCGTCGAGCGGCTCGACCTGGCGCGCAGCGCCCGGCCGTTCACCCGCTGCCTGCACTGCAACACGCCGCTGCATTCCGTCGACAAGGCGAGCGTGCTGGATCGCCTGCCGCCGAGCGTGCGCGAACACTATGAGCGCTTCAGCACCTGCGACGGATGCGGCCGCGTGTATTGGGAAGGCTCGCACTGGCGCAACATGCAGCGCCTGCTGGATGGGCTGCTGCCAGGTGCAAACCCGGGTGGAACCGAATGAGTCTTGCGCGGGTCTTCCCCCATCCCGAAAGCCGACCATGAAAAAAACGAATACGCCTTTGCTGGCGGCCTTGCTGGCTGGATTGACGCTGACCGCCTGCGAACGCACACCCTTCGGCGCCGACGCCGCCCCGCCTGACCGCTATCGGGACGCCCAGCAGATCGCGCGCGGGCAGGCCGTCTATGCGCAGCACTGCATGAGCTGCCATGGCGCCGAGGGCAAGGGCTCGCCCGGCGACTGGCGCATGCGCGATGCGGACGGCCGTTTTCCGCCGCCGCCGCTCGACGACAGCGCCCACGCCTGGCATCACCCCACGGCGGATCTTCTGGAAATGGTCCGCGACGGCAGCCCCGGCGGCCAGGGCAACATGCCGGCCTGGAACGGCAAGCTTTCCGAGCAGGGAATGCAGGACGTGGTGGCCTACATCAAGTCGCTGTGGTCCGACCCGGTGTACCAGCTGTGGTGGAAGATGGAGCGACAATCGCTGGAGGAGTAACGCTTTTCTGGCCGCCTGCCGGGCAGGGCAGGTAAAATGACACCATTGAAATCACCCCAATCAGGAGCAAACCCATGAGTGAATACGGATTCGACACCAAGATCAGCGGCCCCTTTGACGCCGCTGTGGACAAGGTCACCGCCGCACTGAAGGCCGAAGGCTTCGGCGTGCTGACCGACATCGACGTCAAGGCCACCATGAAGACCAAGCTCGATGTCGACCTTCGCCCCTACCGCATCCTCGGCGCCTGCAACCCGCCGCTGGCGCACCAGGCCATCAGCGCCGAGCCCGACGTCGGCATGCTGCTGCCGTGCAACGTCGTGGTGCGCGAAGAGGAAGACGGCAAGGTAACGGTGTCTTTCCTCGACCCCGGCATCATGCAGAAGCTGGTGAGCAATCCCGCCGTGCACACTGTCGCGACCGAAGCGCGCGCGCGCCTGGTGCGGGTGAAGGACAGCCTGGCCGCCTGAACGGTTTGCGCCCACAAAAAAGCCCGCTTCGGCG
>DASTEA010000127.1:0-6547 GCA_035710075.1 Thiobacillus sp. | reverse complement strand
TGAAGCATGCAGGCTTGCGCAGCCTGGGTCCAGTCGGCATGGGCGGCGTGGGCGTATTTGAACGGCGTGGTCATGGCGGTAGAGTGAAAATGGATGTCCACGATATTATGCGAAACTCGTTTTCAGGTCTCATCCCATGCCGGAAATTTCTGCGCTCTACCCGCCCCTTGCGCCCTATGCCAGCGGCATGCTGGAAACGGCAGGCATCCACGGCATCTACTGGGAGACCTCCGGCAACCCCGATGGCATCCCGGTGCTGTTTGTGCACGGCGGTCCCGGCAGCGGAACCTCGCCGATCCAGCGGCAGTTTTTCGATCCGGTGCGCTACCGCATCGTCCTGTTCGATCAGCGCGGCAGCGGTCGCTCGACGCCGCACGCTGAGCTCGCCGACAACACCACGCCGCATCTGATCGCCGACATGGAAGCGTTGCGGCGCGAGCTCGGCATCGAGCGCTGGCTGGTGTTCGGCGGCTCGTGGGGCTCGACGCTGGCGCTGGCTTACGCCGAGGCTCACCCCGGGCGCTGCAGCGGGCTGGTGCTGCGCGGCATATTCCTGTGCCGGCAGAGTGAGATCGACTGGTTTCTGCATGGAATCCGCGCCCTGTTCCCCGAGGCGCAGCGGCAGCTGGCGGAATTCATCCCGCAAAGCGAACGCCACGATCTGCTGACCGCCTATCACCGCCGCCTGGTCGATCCCGACCCGGCGGTGCACCAGCCCGCCGCATTTCAGTGGGCCACCTTCGAGGCGTCGTGCTCGACCCTGCTGCCCAACCCCGATCTCGTCTCTGCGTTCTGCAGCGAAAAAACCGCGCTGTCGCTGTCGCGCATCGAGGCGCATTATTTCGTCAACCGCATCTTCCTGCCCGACAACAGCCTGCTCGCCGACATCGACCGCATTCGCACCATCCCGGCCGTGATCGTGCAGGGGCGCTACGACGCGGTCTGCCCCATCGTCTCGGCCGACGACCTGGCGCGTGCCTGGCCCGAGGCACGCTACGTGATCGTGGCGGGTGCCGGCCATTCGGCGTTTGAGCCGGGCATCACCCGCGAACTGGTCGCTGCCTGCAACCGCTTTGCCGAGACCGGAGCATTCGAGCTATGAGCCTGTCGCCTTATGTATTCGATGCCAGCGCCGAGAACTTCAACCGGCTGGTGCTGGAAAACTCGCACAAGGGTCCGGTGCTGGTGCATTTCTGGACCCCCAAGGCCGGCCCCTGCTTCATCCTGATGCCGCGCCTGGTCAAGCTCGCCGCCGAATACGGCGGCAAATTCCTGCTGGTGATGCTGAACACGGATGACCTGCCCGAACTTGCCCGGCGCTTCGGCGTGAATTCGGTGCCCACGGTGAAATTTTTCTGGCGTGGCGAGGTCGCCCACACCATCCACGGCGCCGATCCCGACAGCAGCTTCCGCGAAGTGCTCGACCGCTTCATCGCCGGCGATGCCAACCGCGCCCACGCGCTGGGCGTTGCCGCCTGGCAATCGGGCAACGTCCAGCAGGCGCGCATGCTGCTCGCCAATGCGGCGATGGCCGAACCCGACAATCTCGCGATTCCGCGCGATCTCGCCAAGCTGCTGTGGGCCGAAGGCGAAGGCGAGCAGGCGCTGAAGCTGCTCGACAGCCTGCCGCCGGAAGCGCGCGCGGAACCCGAAATCGCCCGCCTGCACGCGCATCTGAATCTGGCGGAAACCGCGCGTCTGGCGCCGCCGCTGGCCGAGCTCGATGCCCGCCTCGCGCGCGATGGCGGCGACCTCGCTGCACGCTATCAACGCGCGGCGGTACTGCTGGCGGCGGACAACTTTGCCGGCGCCATGGAGGAGCTGCTTTTCATCGCGCGTACCGACCGCGGCTTCCGCCGCGACATCGGCCGCATCAGCCTACTGGCGCTGTTCGACCTGCTGGGCAGCGCCCACCCGTTGACGCGGCAATACCGTCAGGCCTTGTCCGAGTCGCTTCATTGAACTTCGGTCACCCCGCCTTCGCGCCCTACCGAAGCCTGATCGACGCGCTGCAACTGGCGCACACGCTGCCCTCGCTGGATGCCCTCAACGCGCAGGCCGCTGCACGCGGCACCATGCAGTCACGCGGGCTGCCGCTGCACTTTTTCGTTCCCGACGGCCGCCTGTCGGCGCGCGATTACGAAACCCATATCCTGCACACCGGCCAGGTGCCGACCCGCGCCGACACCTGGCACGATGTGCTGAACGCGCTGGTGTGGCTGCGCTTTCCGCGCTTCAAGGCTGCACTGAACGCGGCCCACGGCGAAGCCATCGCGGTTGAGGCCGACAGCAGGCGCGGCCGCCGCCGCGACGCGCTGACGGTGCTGGACGAGTCGGGCGTGTGGGTGATCAGCCGTGAGTCGACGCTGCCCGAGTTGCTGGCCGGGCGCGCCTGGCACGCACTTTTTTGGGAAGCGCGCTCACGTGTCGAAGCCGGAATGCATTTTGTGGTGGTGGGTCATGCGCTGCTGGAAAAGGCGCTCGCCCCCTACCCGTCGATGACCGGAAAATGCCTGCTGCTGCTGTCGGATTCGCTTGATCCAGACGCTGCGGATGCCCAGGCGACCAGGGCGCTCGGCGCGATCGACACCCCGCGCCAGCTTGCCCCGTTGCCGGTGCAGGGGATTCCGGGCTGGGATGCGGCCAACGCAGACGCCGCGTATTACGCCAATCAGGAGATTTTCCGGCCGACGCGCAATGCGTCCTCATGAGTTCCCGCACGGCGGCCTGAGCACCGGCCCATGCCTCGACCGATTGACATTCGGCTGGCGCGCATCAACCCGCAGCTGTCGGCAATTCGCCGCTGGTCAGCCACGCCTGTGCCAGGTCCAGATCATCGAACAGGCGGATATCCGCTGACATGAACATGCGGTTCAGCCACATGCTCCACGCCACCCATTGGTCACCGGTCAGGATGGCGATGCGGCCAAAATCGTTTTTGTGCTCACGCGAAAATTTCAGCTCCTCCCACGCCACGTCGATGCTGTAGGACAGCATGTCCCGCAGGTCGAACAGCAGGTTGACCGGACCCTGAAACTGGATGCCGTGGCACACCGCCTGCTCGAGTTCGCGGTAATCGTCGAGCGTGAACTGCCCCATCACGGTGACGGCAATCTGGTTGTCCTTGGCGCTCAGGCTGATCATGGTGCTCTCCTCTGGAATGTGATCGAACTATAACGAATCGGGCTGCGCAGGTGTCGATGCGCGCCCCGCCCATACGCCGGCTATCGCCACCACGGCCATGCCGATCCACGCCTGCAGCGGCAGCCGTTCGCCGAACAGCAGCACGCCATACAAGGCGGAAAACCCGACCGTGGTGTAGGCGAGTGAGCCGACCATGAGCGTGCGGCCGCGATGGTAAGCGCGCGTCAGCGCCAGTTGCGCCAGCGTAGCGGTGACACCGATTCCGGCAAGCCACAGCCAGTCGCCCGCATGCGGGCGGTGAAAGCCGGCCACCAGCATCCATGCACCGCCGCCCACGGTCGCCAGCAGGGTGAAATAGAACACCACCCGCCATTCGGGTTCGCCCAGCTTGCCCAACTGCTTGACGTTGACATAGGCCACCGCCGCCAGCATGCCCGAAATCAGCCCGGCCAGCGCGGGCAGCCAGGCCTGATCCTGCAACTGCGGACGCAACAGCAGCACAATCCCGACAAAACCCAGCAGCACCGCACCGACCAGTCCCCGCCCGTGGCGTTCGCGCAGCCACCAGGCGGACAGCGCCGCCAGAAACAGGGGGGCCGTGTAATTCAGGGTGACCGCGGTGGCCAGAGGCAGCCGCGCGATGGCATAGAAGAACAGCACCAGCGCCATAAAGCCCGACAGTCCGCGCCAGAAGTGTGTCCGCAAATGGCGCGTGGCGAGCGGCGCCAGCAAGCGGCGACGGCCGAGGGCGATCACCCCCCAGATTGCGACCAGCCCGAACGCCGAGCGATAAAACACCAGTTCGGCGGGTGAAAAGGAGGCCGACGCATGTTTCACCAGCACGCCCATCAGCGCGAACAGGGCCGCCGCCACCAGCATCCAGCTCGATTTCATTGGGAGCGCCTCATTGCGGGCAGGCGAACAAACGGGCGGTGTGCGCCGCCCGTTGGGGAGTTCGAAAAAAACTCATTTCAGATGCTGCTCGATTTTGCGCCGCAGGAAAGCGTGAAAATGCATCATGCCATCTTCCCGCGCCCACTGATACGGCGCGGTTTCAGGCTTGCCCTGCGGGTACAGCGCAAGCCGGCCACGAGGGCGATTTCAGGTCGGGAAAGCACAAACTTGCAGCAGGCCGCCGACCCGCGGGACGCCGCCATGCGGATTACTGTTAAGGCAGCGGGCTAAATTTGTTAAAGTAGCGTCCTTTCTCCGCCGGGTTCGAAATTCATGGCCAAATCCCGCGCCGCCCCCCCTCCCAAGGATTACGAGTCCGCACTGGCCGAACTGGAAGCCATTGTGGCTGAAATGGAATCTGGCCAGCTGCCGCTGGAAGCCTCGTTGACCGCATACAAGCGCGGCGCCGAACTGCTGCAGCATTGCCGCCAGCAACTGGCCGATGCGGAACAGCAGGTGAAGATTCTGGAAAACGGCGCCTTGATCCCTTTCGAGGCTGCGCAGCCCTTCAAGACCGAAGACACTGATGACTGATTTTTCCGCCTGGACACAGGCATGCCAGGCTCGCATGGAAAGCGTGCTGGCCGAGTGGCTCCCGCCTGCCCACATTGCGCCCCAGCGCCTGCACGATGCGATGCGTTACGCCGTGCTGGGCGGCGGCAAGCGGGTGCGCCCGCTGCTGGCGTTTGCCGCCGGCGAGGTGAGCGGCGCCCGCGTCGAGCGCGTGCAGCATGTCGCCGCCGCGGTCGAACTGATTCATGCCTATTCGCTGGTGCACGACGACATGCCGGCGATGGACAATGACGCGTTGCGGCGCGGCAAGCCCACGGTGCATGTCGAGTTCGACGAAGCGACCGCCCTGCTGGTGGGTGACGCCCTGCAGAGCCTGGCGTTCGGCATCCTCGCCGCGCAGCCGCTGGCTGCCGACGCGACAAGCCAGCTGAAGATGGTGCAGTTGCTGGCGCAGGCCGCCGGCTCGCGCGGCATGGCCGGCGGCCAGGCGATCGATCTGGCCAGCGTCGGCAAGCCGCTCGACCTGACCGAGCTCGAATTCATGCACATCCACAAGACCGGTGCGCTGATCCGCGCCTCGGTGCTGCTGGGCGCAGAATGCGGCAGCGTTTCCGCTGCCACCCGTGCAGCGCTCGACCATTACGCCAAATGCATCGGCCTGGCGTTCCAGGTGGTCGACGACGTGCTCGACGCCGAAACGCCCACCGCCACGCTGGGCAAGACCGCGGGCAAGGATGCCGCCAACAACAAGCCCACCTACGTCAGCCTGCTGGGCGTGGCGCGCGCGCGCGAACTGGCGCAGGAACTGCGCGCCGACGCCCACACCGCTCTGGCCGACCTCGGCGCCTCCGCCGGGCGGCTGCGCCAGCTGGCCGACTTCGTGGTCGAGCGGACGTTCTGAGATGGCCACCCCTCTGCTCGATACCCTCGATACGCCGGCCGACCTGCGCGCCCTGGCGCCTGGCGACCTGCCGCAGCTCGCCGCCGAACTGCGCGAGTTCCTGGTGGGATCGGTTTCCCACACCGGCGGCCACCTCGCCTCCAACCTCGGCACGGTGGAGCTGACCCTCGCGCTGCATTACGTGTTCGACACCCCGGCGGATCGCATCGTGTGGGACGTCGGCCATCAGACCTATGCGCACAAGATCCTGACCGGGCGCCGCACGGCGATGGCCGGCCTGCGCCAGGCAGGCGGCATCGCCGGATTTCCGCGGCGTGCCGAAAGCGAATATGACGCGTTCGGTGTCGGCCATTCCAGCACCTCGATCTCGGCTGCGCTCGGCATGGCCGAGGCTTTCCATCAGTTGGGGTCCGGCCAGCGCGCCGTGGCCGTCATCGGCGACGGCGCGATGACCGCCGGCATGGCGTTCGAGGCGCTCAACAACGCCGGCGCCACCGACCTGCCGCTGCTGGTGGTGCTGAACGACAACGACATGTCGATTTCGCCCAACGTCGGCGCCTTGAACAACTATCTGGCGCGGATGATGTCGGGCAAGTTTTATGCGGCCGCACGCCGCGCCGGTGAGAAAGTGTTGTCGGTTGCACCGCCGATCCGCGAGCTTGCCAAGCGCGCCGAGGAACACATGAAGGGCATGGTGACGCCGGGCACGCTGTTCGAGGAATTCGGCTTCAATTACATCGGCCCGATCGACGGCCACGATCTCGACGTGCTGCTGGACACGCTGGACAACATCAAACGACTGAGCGGCCCGCAGTTCCTGCATGTGGTCACCAAAAAAGGCAAGGGCTACAAACCCGCCGAAGCCAATCCCTGCCTGTATCACGGCGTCTCGCGTTTCGACCCGGCGACCGGCGTCGCCGAAAAATCCGGCGGCAAACCGACCTACACGCAGGTGTTCGGCGATTGGCTGTGCGACATGGCCGCCGCCGACACGCGGCTGGTCGGCATCACGCCGGCGATGCGCGAAGGCTCCGG
>DASTEA010000126.1:0-3409 GCA_035710075.1 Thiobacillus sp. | reverse complement strand
CGAGGTGCACGCGTGGCTGAACGCGAACGCCTGATCTGCGCCGCGAGCGACCTTTCCGAGCAGGGCAAAGGCGTGCGCTTCGAACTGAGCCGCGCCGGCAAGCTGCAACCGGCTTTCGCGGTGCGCTTCGACGGCCGGCCGCACGCCTTCCTCAACCAGTGCGGCCATGTGCCGGTGGAACTCGACTGGCAGGAAGGCGAGTTCTTCGACGACTCGCGGCTATACTTGATCTGTTCCACCCATGGCGCGCTCTACCACCCCGCAAGCGGGCAGTGCGTAGGCGGACGCTGCGCCGGGCGCGGCCTGATCCCTTTGCCGGTCGTCGAGCGAGACGGCCATGTGTACCTATTAGAAACAGCCTGATGGAAGAACGACAATGAGTGAACCAGAAAAATCTGCCCCGGCAAACTGGGAACGCGACGTCCTGGAAAAGCTGGCGCTGTCGGCGGTCCAGGAACAGCGCCGCAGCCGGCACTGGAGCATCCTGTTCAAGACGCTCGGCTTTCTGTACCTGTTCATCGTGCTGTTTCTGGCAGCCGGCTGGTTCCGCTCGGACGGCGTCTCCATCAAGGCGCATACCGCGCTGATCGACCTGCAGGGCGTCATCGCGGCCGACCAGGCCAGCGCCGACTCGGTGATCAGCAGCCTGCAAAGCGCGTTCGACGACAACAAAACCAAGGGCGTGGTCCTGCGCATCAACAGCCCCGGTGGCAGTCCGGTGCAGGCCGGGCAGATCTACGACGAGATCAAGCGCCTGCGGGCGCTGCATCCGAAGACCCCGCTTTACGCCGTGGTGGACGACATCTGCGCCTCCGGCGGCTATTACGTCGCTGCCGGCGCCGACAAGATCTTCGTCGACAAGGCCAGCATCGTCGGCTCGATCGGCGTGCTGATGGACGGCTTCGGCTTCACCCAGACCATGCAGAAGCTCGGTGTCGAGCGCCGCCTGCTCACGGCCGGCGAAAACAAGGGCTTTCTCGACCCGTTCTCGCCGGTCGATCCCGAGCATGAGGCGTTCGCCAGGCAGATGCTCGAAGAAATCCACGGCCAGTTCATCGCGGTGGTCCGGGAAGGCCGCGGCAAGCGCCTGAAGGAAACCCCCGAGATGTTCAGCGGCCTGGTGTGGAGCGGCGAGAAAAGCATCCAGCTCGGGCTTGCCGACGCGTTGGGTACGGTGGAATCGGTCGCGCGCGATGTCATCAAGGCCGAGGACGTCGTCGACTTCACTCGCCAGGAAAGCCTGGTCGAGCGCTTTGCCGGTCGCCTCGGCGCAACCATGGTCAAGGCGTGGTCGCCCCTTGACCAAGCCGGGGTAAGCCTGCGGTGAGCGATTACCGGCCGATCGCCTGTTCGGATCACGAACGCCTGGAGTTCGCCGCACTCAAACGGCAATGGCTGGAGCTAAATGTCATGACCGGCGATCGGGCCGGACGTCAGCGCTTAATGCCGCTGGACGTCTACACCCGCGACGGCGCCGAATGGCTGCTTGCCGAAACCCCGTCCGGCGAACAACAGACTCTGCGGCTCGACTGGCTGCAATTCTGAGCATGTTGATCCCAGCTTTGAACGCGGTCGCTCCAACATTGTCCTAATTGGTTAGCCTGGAAACAGGCCACCAACGGAATGCATCCCAAGTAATAGATACCCATGAAAATCCCAAAAAGACTCGAACCGCTGTTCGAAGACGGCCTGATCGATGACGTGACGCGCCAGCTCATGAGCGGCAAGGAGGCGATGGTCTTCGTTGTCCGCTGCGGAGACGAGGTGCGCTGCGCCAAGGTCTACAAGGAAGCAAACAAGCGCAGCTTCCGCCAGAGCGTCGATTACACGGAAAACCGCAAGGTGAAGAACAGCCGCCAGGCGCGCGCCATGGCGAAAGGCACGCGCTATGGGCGGGAAGCCCAGGAGGCAGCGTGGCAAAATGCCGAAGTGGATGCCCTGTATCGCCTCGCCGCCGCCGGGGTGCGCGTGCCGACGCCGTACAATTTCCATTCCGGTGTGTTGCTGATGGAACTGGTCTGCGACGAGGACGGCAACGCGGCGCCGCGTCTGAATGATGTGGAATTCACGCCGGAACTGGCGCGGGTGCATTTCCAGATGCTGCTCAAACAGGTCGTGCTGATGCTGTGCGCCGGGGTGATCCACGGTGACCTGTCCGAATTCAATATCCTGATCAGCGCCGACGGCCCGGTGATCATCGATCTGCCGCAGGCGGTGGACGCCGCCGGCAACAACCACGCCCCCGACATGCTGGCGCGCGATGTCGCCAACCTGACCAGCTATTTCGGCCGCTTTGCGCCGGAATTGCTGAGTACCGACTACGGCAAGGAAATATGGGCGTTGTATGAACACGGTGCGCTGCATCCGGACGTGCAGCTGACCGGCCGTTTCGCGCACAGCACGAAGCCGGTGGATCTGGACGGCGTCCTGCGGGAGATCGGCGATGCACGCGCAGAAGAGGAAGCACGGCAGCTGCGGATGCTGGAGGCAGGCTGACCCGAGCCTGATTCGGCGCCTTGCTGAAGCACGCCCGGTGCGTCCCGTATAATCCGGCATGACCGATCACCCGAACACCCCACCCGACTCGCCGCCCGCCGACACCCCAACGGCTGGCGCGCCCTTCGACCAATTGCCGCTGGCGCCCGCCGTACTGGCCAATCTGCGTCAGCTCGGTTACCTCAACATGACGCCGATCCAGGCGGCCAGTCTGCCGATTGCGCTGGCCGGCCATGACCTGATCGCGCAGGCCAAGACCGGCAGCGGCAAGACGGCGGCCTTTGCCCTGGCCCTGCTGGCCCGGCTCAATCCGCGCCGCTTCGCCGTGCAGGCGCTGGTGCTGTGCCCGACGCGCGAGTTGGCCGACCAGGTCACGCAGGAGATCCGCCGGCTGGCGCGCAGCGAGGACAACATCAAGATCCTTTCCCTGGTCGGCGGCTCCACCCTGCGCCCGCAGATGGCCAGCCTGGAGCACGGCGCCCACGTCGTCGTCGGCACGCCGGGCCGCATCATGGATCACCTGCAGCGCGGCAGCCTCAATCTGGATGCGCTGAATACGCTGGTGCTCGACGAAGCCGACCGCATGCTGGACATGGGCTTCTACGATGACATCGCCTTCATCGCCAAAGAGTGCCCCGGCACGCGCCAGACCCTGCTGTTGTCCGCCACCTACCCGGAGGGCATCGCGGAACTCAGCCGGCGCCTCCTGCGGCAGCCGCACGAGGTGAAACTGCTGGAGCGGCACGAGAACGACAAGATCCGCCAGCGCTTCTATGAGGTGAGCCACGACGACCGCCTGCAGGCGGTGGCGCTGTTGCTCCGCCACTACCGCCCGGTCAGCACGCTGGCCTTCTGCAACACCCGCCAGCAATGCCGCGATTTGGTGCAGGTCCTGCGCGAGCAGGGCTTCCAT
>DASTEA010000125.1:0-6325 GCA_035710075.1 Thiobacillus sp. | reverse complement strand
TCCTGCGCGTGGTGGGTGATGCCCACGGTCAGCGTGCCGTCGGCTTCGACGCGCACCCATTCGTGGCTGGGGGTGTATTTGAGGTCAGCGGGGATGCTCATGATTTGCTCCAAGTAAACAGGGTTTATTCGCGAAAGACGCCAAGGGCAGCCGTCGCGGATCGATCGGTTTTTCTAAATCAATGCCTTGCCGTTGCGAACGAACGGATATTTCACCACTTTGGCCTTCAGCTTCTTGTCGCGGATCTCGACTTCGACTTCCTCGCCCGGGGCGATGCCGAGGGGGATGCGGGCGAGCGCGATGGACTGCTGCAGTGTAGGCGAGAAGGTGCCGGAGGTGATTTCGCCTTCGCCGTGTTTGGTGATGACTTTCTGATGGCTGCGCAGCACGCCGCGGTCGAGCAGCAGCAGGCCGGCGAGCTGCTGCGTCACCTCGCTTTTTTCCAGCGCGGCACGGCCGACAAAGTCACGCCCGCTCTTCAGGTCCACCGTCCACGCCAGTCCCGATTCCAGCGGCGAGGTGGTCTCGTCCATGTCCTGGCCGTAGAGGTTCATCCCGGCTTCCAGGCGCAGGGTGTCGCGCGCGCCGAGGCCGATCGGCTTGCAGCCGGCTTCCAGCAGGGCCTTCCAGAAGTAGGGCGCGGACTTCGCCAGCACCATCACCTCGAAGCCGTCCTCGCCGGTGTAGCCGGTGCGGGCGATGAACATCTCGCCCATGGCGGCGGCGTTGAAGGGCTTGAGATGGGCGGTGATCTGGTCGACGCCGGGCAGGGCCTGGTTCAGTGCCTGCGTCGCATTCGGGCCCTGGATCGCGATCATCGCGAGGTCGCGGCGCGGGGTGAGGGTGAGGCCCATTTCCCAGTCGGCGTTCATTTTCTCCATCCACGCGAGATCCTTTTCCGCAGTGCCGGCGTTGACCACCAGGCGGAACCAGGATTCGTCCATGAAGTAGATGATGAGGTCGTCGATGACGCCACCGGCCTCGTTCAGCATGCACGAATACAGCGCCTTGCCGGACACCTGCAGCTTGTCGACGTTGTTGGCCACCAGCCGGCGCAGGAAGGCGCGCACGTTGGCGCCGCGGATGTCGAGCGGCAGCATGTGGGAGACGTCGAACAGGCCGCAACCGCTGCGAACGGTGTGGTGCTCCTCGATCTGCGAGCCGTAGTTGACCGGCATGTCCCAGCCGCCGAAGTCGACCATCTTGGCACCGAGTTCGCGATGGGTGGCGTTGAGCGGAGTTTGTTTGAGTGCTGCTTGATTCGTCATGGGGGCGACCAAAAATAAAAAAGGGTGAAGCGCGGATTCACTTCACCCCTCTGTCCTTGGTACCTGAGAGATTACGGCGCGCCGGGTGATTAATCCTGCGCCGCTGCCCCTTCGGTGGCGGCTTTGAAAACCGCGCTCTCCAGAGTGTTCTTGGGGCGTGAGAACTGAAACACGCCCTGGCGTTGCGGTCCTTTTTGCCTGAGCGATTCCGGGTGGGTTACGCCTTCGGCGGCATGCGGTGCATGCGCTCTCCCGCAACGGGAACGGGGACTATACCGAAGAAGTCCCGGGGCGGCCAGCCCCCGGATCAATAGCGCGGCTTGATCTTGAAGCCGGCGGTCGCGAGGTCGCGCGTGGCGAGCTCGAGCTTCAGCGTCTGTTCGCTGCGCGCTGGAATGCCGGCCTCGATCCGGCGCGTGTCGCCGAGATACTCGCTGGGGGCGAAGCTGCGCCGCGCGATGGGACGATCCCGCAGATCGGTGAGCGTAAGTTCGAGCACCGGCCAGGCCTGGGCATGACCGGCCCGATTGCCGAGGGTGAGGGTGAGATTGAGGCGGCCGTTTGCTTCGGTTTGCATGTCGGAGCCGACGACTTGCAGCAGCATCACGTCTTTCGGGAGGGACAGCGTGCAGCCCAGCACGGCGCACGCCTGCTCGAGGGCGGGGCGGGCCTGCGGCAGCCGGCTGACCAGGGTGTCGCGTAGGAAGTAGGCAGACTGCGCAAGCAGCAGCACCAGCAGCAGCGCGCTGGCCACGCCCCATACCCACGGGTTGACGCGGCGCGGCGCGGACGGCCGGTGCGCCGCGGCGGGTATCGGGGCCGCATATTCGACGCGTGCCACCGGGGCGCGCGCCGTGGGGGCGACCGGGATGAAGGGGTGCGCGGGGGCAGCCGACTCGCGGGGATACGCGGGCGCTGGATTGAGCTGCGGCAACGGGGCGTGCTCGTCCGACACCGGAACATCGGGGTCGATGAGGATGATCGATGGCAGATCGAGCCACACCTCGCGCCGGTCGACCCCGTGCGGGATGGCGCTGGCCGCGACGTCCTCGGTGGCGGGCGTGGCCTCGGGTGCGCCCTCGTTTGCCGCATGCTCGGCAGGCAGTCCAGTTTCCGGCGACGCGGGCGCTGCAACGAACTCCGGCGCGGACACCTGGGGCAGCGGAGAACCATCTTCCATTAGCAGGCTCAGGCGTGCATTGAAGGCGGCACCACACACGCTGCACTGCACCCAGCCCTGCGCGGCGTCGAGTTGATCCGCCCCGAGGCGGAACACGCTGGCGCATTGCGGGCAGGTGGTGCGGTAGTTCACTGCTTGCTGCCGGCCAGGCGCACCCAGCCCTCGTCGATTGCGGGCGGATCGAAAACAAACCACTCGCGGTAAATCGCCATTACCTCGTCGGCCTGTTCTGCCAGGATGCCCGACAGCACCAGCTGCCCGCCCGGACGTACCCGGCCTGCCAGCAGTGGCGCCATGCCCTTGAGCGGGTTGGTGAGGATGTTGGCGACGACGACATCGTACTGCCCAGGCGCGAGCTCGCCGGGCAGGCAAAAGCGCGCGCTCACGTCGTTCAGTGCCGCGTTGTCGCGCGAGGCGGTGACCGCCTGCTCGTCGATATCGACGCCGTCGACCCGTGCCGCGCCGAGCTTGGCGGCGGCGATGGCCAGAATGCCTGAGCCGCAACCGTAATCCAGCAGCGTTTCACCGCAGGCGAGATGTTCGTCGAGCCAGCGCAGGCACAGCCGCGTGGTGGGGTGGCTGCCGGTGCCGAAGGCAAGACCGGGATCGAGCTTGAGGTTGATCGCGCTGCTGTCCGGTGCCTCGTGCCAGGTCGGCACGATCCACAAGCGCGGCGAGATCGGGATGGGATCGAACTGCGACTGGGTCAGGCGCACCCAGTCCTGCTCGGCAACGGTTTCGATCGTGTACTCGGTGGGAACGGGAATGCCCGCTTGTTTCGCCGCGGCTGCCAGGGTTCCCGCCACGTCGGCGTGCGCCTCCAGCAACACCAGCGCAATGCTGTGCGGCCATAGTTCGGCAGTCGGGTAGTCCGGTTCGCCGAACAGCGGCGTTTCGTTCGCCGTGCCGGCGTCGGCGTCTTCCAGCGAAACCGATAGCGCGCCGGCTTCCATCAGCGCGTCGGACAGCAGTTCGGCTTGTTTGGAATCGACGAGGAGGCGGACGGATTGCCAGGGCATTGTTTGGTGAGGGTGGGCTGTAAAGGGGAAAGGGGAAAGGGGCCAGGGGCCGAAATTTGAATTTCGCGGCCGGGACGCCGCTCGTGCCTGACCTCTGAATCCCGGTTCCGGTCCTAGCCTTTTTCGCCCGCCAGCTTGTGCTCCAGATAATGAATGCTGGTGCAGCCGGCAATGAAGGCGGCGTCGTTCATCAGGTCCTGGTGCAGCGGGATGTTGCTCTGGATGCCTTCGATCACCATTTCCATCAGCGCGCCGCGCATGCGGGCGATGGCCTGGTCGCGGGTGTCGCCGTAGGCGATCACCTTGCCAATCATCGAGTCGTAGTGCGGCGGCACGTAATAGCCGTGGTAGACGTGCGAGTCGACGCGGATGCCGGGGCCGCCGGGGGCATGGTAGTTGGTCAGCTTGCCGGGACTCGGAACAAAAGTAGAGGGGTGCTCGGCATTGATGCGGCACTCGATGGCGTGGCCGCGGAACGTGATGTCCTTTTGCTTCCACGGCAGCTTTTCGCCGGCGGCAACGCGGATTTGCGTCTGCACGATGTCGATGCCGGTGATGAGTTCGGTGACCGGGTGTTCGACCTGCACCCGGGTGTTCATTTCGATGAAGTAGAACTCGTTGTTTTCGTACAGGAATTCGAAGGTTCCGGCGCCGCGATAGCCGATCTTGCGGCAGGCCTCGGCGCAGCGCTCGCCGATCTTGTCGCGCAGTTTTGGGTCGAGTCCGGGCGCGGGCGCTTCTTCCAGTACTTTCTGGTGGCGGCGCTGCATCGAGCAGTCGCGCTCGCCCAGGTGCACCGCGTTGCCGTGCTCGTCGGCGAGAATCTGAATCTCGATATGGCGCGGCGTCTGCAGGAATTTTTCCAGGTACACCATGGGGTTGCCGAAGGCGGTACCGGCTTCGGTCTTGGTCATGGACACCGCGTTCAATAGCGCAGCTTCGGTGTGCACCACGCGCATGCCACGCCCGCCGCCCCCGCCTGCCGCCTTGATGATGACCGGGTAGCCGACGCGCGCTGCGGTCTTGATGATCTCGTCGGGGTCGTCCGTCAGGGCGCCCTCGGAACCCGGCACGCACGGCACCTTGGCTTCGAGCATCGCCTGCTTGGCGGCCACCTTGTCACCCATCAGCCGGATGTTGTCGGGGCGCGGGCCGATAAAGCTGAAGCCCGACGATTCGACGCGCTCGGCAAAGTCGGCATTTTCCGACAGGAAGCCGTAGCCGGGATGAATGGCCTCGGTGTCGGTGACTTCGGCCGCGGCGATGATCGACGGCACATGCAGATAGCTCTGCGCCGACGGCGCCGGCCCGATGCACACCGATTCGTCGGCCAGCTTCACATACTTGGCGTCGCGGTCGGCCTCGGAATACACGGCGACGGTCTTGATGCCCATTTCGCGGCAGGCTCGCTGGATGCGCAGGGCGATTTCGCCGCGGTTGGCAATGAGTATTTTTTCGAACATAAATTTGAGGGGCAGGGTCAGGATTCAGGAATCGGGGCAAGCGCTTCGCGCCTCTGTTTAAGCAGCGCGGCGAAACCGCTCACCCCCGATCCCTGGCCCCGAATCCTGACCCCTTATCCCTCTCAAGCAATCACAAACAAGGGTTCGCCGTATTCAACCGGCTGGCCGTTTTCAACCAGGATGGCCTTGATGACGCCGCCCTGGTCCGATTCGATTTCGTTCAGGAGCTTCATCGCCTCGATGATGCATAGCGTGTCGCCGACATTCACGCTCTGGCCGACTTCGGCAAAGTTCTTCGAACCGGGGGCCGGTGCCCGGTAAAAGGTGCCGACCATGGGCGAACGCACGATGTGGCCTTCGGGCACGGCGTCCTCCACCGGGGCGGCGGCGACAGGCGCCGCCGGCGCCTGCATCATCATCTGGGGGGCGTGCGCCATCATCATCGGCGCGCCCGCAATGCTTTTGGCGATGCGGACTTTTTCCTCGCCCTCGGTGATTTCCAGCTCGGTGATGCCGGAGGCTTCGACCAGGTCAATGAGCTTTTTCAGTTTTCTGAGGTCCATGGGGAGTCCTGTTTTGGAGGTGGCGCAGCGCGTATTCCAGCGCCAGTTCGTAACCGTGCGCGCCCAGACCGGACACCACGCCGACGGCGAGGTCGGAAAAATACGAATGATGGCGGAAGGCTTCGCGCGCGTAAATGTTGGAAAGATGAACTTCAATGAAAGGGATGGCGGTGGCCGCCAGCGCATCGCGCAGCGCGACGCTGGTGTGAGTGTAGCCTGCCGGGTTGATGACGATGAAATCGATGTGGTCGAGTGCGGCTTGGTGGACGCGGTCGATCAGGGCGCCTTCATGGTTGTGCTGAAAGGTTTCGACCTGCGCCCCGGCGGTTTCCCCACGGCTGACCAGCGCGCGGTTGATGTCGTCGAGCGTGGCGAGGCCGTAATGCGTGGGTTCGCGGCTGCCCAGCAAATTGAGGTTGGGGCCGTGCAAAACCAGCACGTGTGGGTGCAGACTGGGGACCGATTTTGCCGCTGTGCGGCTGGTTCGTTTAGTCGTCATAGCGGCAATTTTGCCGTAAATGGAGGTAAATTGTCTAGATATTGACGCTAAGTTGCAATTATGCGCCGATTTTTTGCAGAGTCGCTTCAAGCACTGCTCGCGGCAACCGCCCCAAATGGCTCAGCACGACATTGCCGTTGCGATCGAGCACAATTGTATAGGGCAGCGCTCCGCTCGGGTTGCCCAGTCGTCGTGCCAGGCTGTGGGCGGCACCCTCGCCGATCAGGATCGGGTAGTTGACCGGCATCTGTTGCAGAAAGCGTGCGACGTTGGCTGAATTGTCGATGGCGATGCCGACAAATTCGATACCCTGGGGACGATACTGCGTGCGCA
>DASTEA010000124.1:0-7913 GCA_035710075.1 Thiobacillus sp. | reverse complement strand
AACAGCGCCTGCGTCAGCAGCACGCGCAGCTTGAAGCCCGGCGCGATCTGGCTCATGCTGCCGTTGTGCTGTTCGGTCGGGATGCCGACGCCGAGCAGCAGCTGTCCGGCGCGCGCCTCGGCGTCGTAGCCGCCCATCTCGCCGAACTTGGCTTCCAGCTCGGCGGCGTGCAGGTAATCCTCCTCGGTCGCCTCCGGGTTCATGTAGATGGCGTCCTTTTCCTGCATCACCCGCCACATCTCGGCGTGGCCCTGCAGCACCACGTCGAGCACGCGCTGGTCCTCGTAGCCGAACTGGTCCTGGCGCAGCCATGCCATGCGCTCGCCGGGGTCGAGCGAGACATTGCCCGCAGTCGGCTCGAGTTCGCCGGCGAGGATTTTCATGAAGGTGGATTTGCCGCAGCCGTTGGCGCCGATCAGGCCATAGCGGTTGCCGTCGCCGAACTTGACGTTGACGTTCTCGAACAGGGGTTTGGCGGCGAATTGCAGGGTGATGCTGGAAGCGGTAAGCACGGGGGAGTCCTGGAATACTGGAAAAACGCAGTATTTTAACATTGCAGCCCATTAGCCATGGGCTGCCTTAGCCACCCGGCTAGAGCCCCGAACCCGGCGTCAGCCCCTGCCCTGCAGCGCCGGATGATCGGCGACCGGCCGGTCGAGATGATAGCCCTGCACCAGCCCGACCCCGAACCGGCGCAGCAGGGCCAGCGTCTGGTCGTCCTCGACGTATTCCGCGACCACCGACTTGCCGAGGCCGCGCGCGACGCTGACCATGGCCTGCACGAACACCTGGTTGTCGGGATCGTTGTGCAGGTCGCGGATGAAAATGCCGTCGATCTTGATGGTGTCGACCTGCAGATGCTTGAGGTAGGCGAAGGACGCGAAGCCGACGCCGAAGTCGTCAAGGCAGACGCCGCAGCCGAGCTGGTGCAGCGCTTCGATCATGCGCTGGGCGTCGTGCAGGTCGGACACCGCAGCCGTTTCGGTGATTTCGACAATCAGGCGGCTCGGGATGACGCCGGCCTGCCGCAGCTCGTCGCTGATGTATTGCGGCAGGCTGGGCTCCGACAGCGAGCGCCCCGACAGGTTGACCGCGATCGACGGGATGGCTGGATTCCCGGCCAGCCGCCGCAGCACTTCGCGGATCACCCAGCGGTCGATATCGAGAATGCGCCCGCTTTTTTCGGCCAGCGGGATGAAGCGTGCCGGCATGATGAGCTGATCGGGATTGCGTTCGTCGGTCATGCGAATCAGTGCTTCCAGATGCGACAGGGCGCCGTCCTCCGTCCGATAGACGCCCTGGAAATGGAGCAGGAACAACCCCTTGTCGAGCGCGTTGCTGATGCGCTCGCCCCATGACAGGCGGCTGCGCATCTCGCTGTCGGCCTTGTTGTCCGCGCGATAGACGCGCCAGGTGTTCTTGCCGGCACTCTTGGCCTGATACATGGCGATATCGGCGCGCGCGACCAGATCGTCGGCATCAGCGGCATGCCCCGGATAGTAGGCGATGCCGAGGCTGGTGGTGAGCCGCAGCTTGTGTCCTTCGAAGCGGAACAGAACCTGCGCGATGGCACGAACGATGCGCTCGGCCAGCACTTCGGCCTCGTTGCCCTGCACGCCCGGCAGCAGGATGGCGAATTCGTCGCCGCCCAGGCGTGCCAGCACTTCATTGCGCCGCACCAGCGCGCCGATTTCGCCGGCCACGCGGATCAGCAGCGCATCGCCGGTGGGGTGGCCGTAGCTGTCGTTGATGGTCTTGAACTCGTCGAGGTCGAAAAACATCACGGCGCACCGCGATTGGTGGCGATCGGTCTCCAGCATGGTGCGCGCCAGTTCCTGCTGGAAGCGGTGGCGGTTGTAGAGCCCGGTGAGCGGGTCGCGCTCGGCCAGATACACCAGCTGTTCTGCAGTCTGGCGCTCGCGGGTGACGTCTTCGTAAATCCACAGGTGGCCGAGAAAGCGGCCTTCGCGGTCGCGCACCGGATAGTCGAGTTCGGTGATGACGCGGCCATCGGCCATCTGGATTTCATAGTTGTCGGACAACTCATGCGCTTCCAGCACCGCCAGCAAATGCCTGGAAAAATGATCGGGGCGCGCCAGCGTCGACGCGGATTGGGCCAGCACCTCGCTTACCGGCAGGCCGATGAGCCCCGTCCCTTCATCGATCAGCCACATTCGGCTGAAGGCGGGGTTGTGGTAGATCACGCGACCGTCGGCGGCGACAAACAGGATGCCCTGTTTCATCGCCGACAGCAGCGAAACCAGGCGGGCGCGTTCCTGCTCGGTTTCCTCCAGATATTTGCCCTGCAGGCTTTCTGCCGCGCGCAGTTCGTTGATGGCCAGGCGCAGGTTGGCCTCGGTCGCCTTGAGGTCGTCGATGCTGTGGATGCTGGCGCGGATGCCCTGATAGGCCCCGCTGTAATCGTGAATCGGCTGCCAGTTCACCAGCGCCCAGAAATGGCCGCCGTCCTTGCGGCAGATGCGGAAGGAGTAGCCCTGGCCGGAGGTGCCGCGCAAGGCCTGGCGCAGCTGGAAATCGCCTGCCACGCGGTCGTCCGGGTGGATGATGTCAGTCGGGAAATTCATCTCCCCCATGCATTCGCCGACGCTATAGTCCAGCATGCGCTCGACTGAGGGATTGATCCACAACAGCTTGCCTTCGGGCGACAGCCAGAATTCGAGGTCGTGGGTGTAATCGGCAATGGCATGAAAGCGCGCCTCATTTTCGCGTGCCCGCTCGACGTTGAAGCGGACCGATTCGGCCATGCGGTTGAAGGTGTCGATCAGCTGGCCGATCTCGTCGTCCCCTGCGCCCGCCAGCTTGACGTCGAGGTCGCCCTGCGCGATGCGTTTGCTGGCACGCGTGAGCGCTTCGAAGCGACGAATCACCGCGCCGGCCGACAGCGCCAGCAGAATGCCGGTCAGCAGCAGGGCGGCAACGGCGATGGCCAGGCTTTGCCGGATATAACGGCTGCGCGCCTGCTGAATGAAATCACCCGACAGAACCAGGGCAACCTCGCCATAGCGCTGGCCAGCCAGTCCGATCGGCTGCACCCGGCGGAAATCGGTTGCAGCGCCGCCGCTGCCGGTCTGGTGCACGACGCGGTTGCCGCTGTCACGCACCTCGATCATTTTCAGGCCGTCGTCACGCCGCAGCGACTCGATGATGTCGCGCACGCCGGTGTCGTCCTGTTGCGCCAAAGGCGCAAACAGGGCCGCGTCCAGGGTTTTCGCGGCTTCCTCCACGCGATGCCCGGCCTCTCGTTGCAGGGCCCGGGTGGTGAGCTGCACCCCGTTTGCGATCAGAAAACTCAGCATCACGGCCTCCACCGCCAGCGCGGCGAGGGTGAGCTTGTAGCGCAGCGAGAGTCGGCCCAGCCATACCCTCATCGGGTCGTCCGCAAGATAGCCTGCGCCTGCAATGCGTAGGGGCGGAAGGCACGCAACTCGTGGCCGTCCACGTCGGTGAAGCCACCGTAGCCGCCGCGCTGCATGAAGGCCAGCCCCAGAGGGGTGGCGGCAAAACTCAGTAGCGCGCGGCGCACGGCCTGCGCCTCGGCGTCACCCAGGCGCGGGTGGGTGAGATACATCAGGCTGGACAAGGACGGCGTTTCGGCGAGCACGCGCAATTGCAGGCGCAACTCGGGGCGCAGCAGATTGTAGGGGTGCAGCCCCAGCGCGGCAGCGTCCGCGCGCCCATTGATGACCTGCGTCACGGCGTTGGTGTGGGTGCCGGAATCCAGCGAGCGGTAATCAATGTTGTGCCGGAGCCCGTGCGTCGCCAATTCGGCGTGGAAGGCCAATACCGCCAGGGCGATGGCGTCGGCGGTGGCGATGGTGCGGCCGCGCAGCGCCGCGGGCGCATCAAACGGCGAATCGGACTTGACCACCAGCAGGCCGCGCACCGGTTGGGCATATTTCAGCAGCGGCCGGTAGCCGACTTCCTGTCGTGCCAGCCAGGCCAGGTGTGGCGCGGTCAGCAGGATGTCGTATTTGCCCTGGCGGGTGCGCTCGGCAAAGGTTCTAAAGTCGCGCGCGCTGAAGATGACGACGCGGCGCTGCAAGTGCTTTTCCAGCACATCGGCAAGCGGGCGGTAGATCTCGACGGTCTGCCGCGCCGTCAGATTGGGAAAAACACCGAATACCAGCGGTTTGTCCGCGCCGAAAGCGCTTGGGATGCCCATGGCCAGCAGCAGCAAGACGCCGGGCAGGGCGGCGCGCCAGAGTCTCAGCGTGCGGCATCGGGCCGTGCGCGGCGAGTGCGACGCGTGCGAGCCAGCCGGCGGCGAGTTGCCGGCGGCATGGGTGAGCGCATGAAGGATGCGGCGGGGAAGATTCCACCACCGGGCAAGTGAACGCAAGGCCTTTATTCCCGGTTCACAGTGATTTTTGCAGAACCTTGGATTTCCGCTTGTAGTTGTATAGCGCCTGCTTGCTTTTTGGCAGATGGTCGGGGCTGCTGTCGACGAAGCCGCGTTCCTCGAACCAGTGCTCGGTGCGGGTGGTCAGCACAAACAATTGCTTGAAACCAGCCTTTTTGCCTTGTTTCTCGGCTTCTGCCAGCAGCAGGTTGCCAAAACCCCGTCCGCGGAAGTCTTGCGCCACCGCCAGGCAGGCGAGTTCGGCGGCCTGCTCTTCGGGAAAAGGGTAGAGCGCGGCACAGCCGGCGATGACGCCGTCGGATTCGAGCACCAGGAAGCGCTCGACCTCCATTTCCAGCAGTTCGCGCGAACGCCACACCAGGATGCCTTCGCGCTCCAGCGGCTCGATCAGGCCGAGGATGCCGCCGACGTCGTCGATGGTGGCGGGGCGCAGGGTCTCCAGCGGCGCCGGGGTGATGAGGGTGCCAACGCCTTCGCGGGTGAACAGCTCGGACAGCAGCGCACCGTCGCGGTGGCGGCTGATGAGGTGGGCGCGCTTGACGCCCTGGGTGCAGGCGGTGATCGCGCACGGCAGGTAATAGGCGACATCCTCGGGCAGCTTGCGCGCCTTGCCATGCCCCGCTTTTTCGAGCACCTGCCGCGCCTCGTTGACGGTGAGGGCGTTGTGGATCGTGCGCCCCTTGTCCGGAACGCCCTCGGTGTTCATCAGGAAGATCAGCTTGTCGGCCGCCAGTTCGACCGCAGCCTGGGTCGCCACGTCTTCCAGGCTGAGGTTGAAGATCTCGCCGGTCGGCGAATAGCCGATCGGCGACAGCAGCACGATGTCGTGCTGGTCGAGGCGGCGCCGGATTGCGGCGGCGTCGATCTTGCGCACCTCGCCGGTATGCAGCAGGTCGACGCCGTCGCGCACCCCCAGCGGCTGCGCGGTGACGAAATTGCCCGAGGCCACCCGGATGCCGGCCCCCGCCATCGGCGTGTTGGCGAGTCCCAGCGACAGCAGCGCCTCGATTTCCACCCGTACCGTGCCGGCGGCCTCCTTGACGCACGCGAGCGCCCTGTCGTCGGTGACGCGCAGACCGTTCACATAGCGGATCGCGGTGCCGCTTTCGGTCAGCCGTGCCTCCACCTGCGGCCGTACGCCATGGATCAGCACCAGCCGCACGCCCAGGCTGTTCAGCAGATTGACGTCGTGCGCCAGTTGCACGAAGCCGCCATCCGCCACCAACTCGCCGCCGAAGGCGATGACGAAGGTCTTGCCGCGAAAGCCGTGGATGTACGGCGCGGCAGAGCGGAACCAGTGGACGAAATCGGTAGTGTCTTTCAACGGATTTGCCTGAACGAAGGGTTGGGTGGGCGAAGGATACAGAAAAACCCCCGGCGCAAGGCTGAGGGGGGTAAAGGTCAATAGGATAAACAAACCAAAACGGTCTCGGCTTGATTCGCCTCAAAAATCGCCCCACAGCGTCTGCAGTGCCGCCAGTGCCGCCAGCGCGGCAGTCTCGGTGCGCAGCACCCGTGGCCCCAGTCGCACCGGGACGGCCCCCGCCGCTTGCAATGCGGCGATCTCGTCGGCCTCGAATCCGCCTTCGGGGCCCGCCACCAGACAATCCGTCGCATCCGGCGGCGGCAGATCGGCCAGCCGCGCCTTGGCCTGCGGCGACAGAAACAGCAGGCGTCCGTTTTTTTGTTGGCCAAGCCAGTGCGCCAGCGGCAGCGGCGGCGCCACCACGGGGACCTGGTTGCGCCCGCACTGCTCGCAGGCGCTGGCCACCACGCCCTGCCAGTGCGCGACGCGACGGTCGGCACGCTCGCCTGCCAGCTTGACCACGCTGCGCCTGGCGGCAATCGGCTGGATCGCCGTCACCCCGAGTTCGACCGCCTTCTGTAGCGTGTAGTCCATGCGCTCGCCGCTCGAAATCCCCTGCGCCAGCATCACCCGCAAGCGCGATTCGCGTTCGATGGCGGCAAAGCCGATGACGCTGACGGCCACCTCGTCCTTGTGGATGCGTTCGATGCGCGCGGTGTATTCGCCGCCCTGGCCGTTGAACAGGACGACGGTGTCGTCCACCGCCAGCCGCAGCGCGCGCGAGGCGTGGCGCGCCGGGCCGGGCGGCAGGCTGAAACGGGCGCCCGCGGCGAGCGGCTGATCGAGATAAAAACGTGGCGCGGTCATCATTGGTATTATGCCGGGATTGACTACGAATTCTGCGGAGCGCGCCATGGTTTCCCTCACCACCCCCGTCTGCGATTTTGGCTGGAAAGCCCCCGATTTCAGCCTGCCCGGCGTCGACGGCAAAATGTGGACGCTGACCGATGCGATGGGGCCGAATGGCCTGCTGGTGATGTTCATCTGCAACCATTGCCCGTATGTGAAGGCCATCCGCCCGCGGCTGGTGCGCGATCTGGCCGAACTCAGGCAGCACGGCATCCACGCCATCGCCATCATGTCGAACGACCCGACCGACTATGCGGAGGACTCATTCGACAACATGAAAAAGGCGGCGGCGGAGTTCGGCTTTTCCTTTCCCTACGTGATCGACGAAACGCAGGCCGTGGCGAAAGCCTACGGTGCGGTGTGCACGCCGGACTTTTTCGGCTTCAACCGCAATTTCGAATTACAGTACCGCGGGCGCTTCGACGAATCACGCAAGGACACCGCGCCCGAGGGCGTGCGCCGCGACCTGTTCGAGGCGATGAAGGACATCGCCGCCACCCAGCGCGGCCCTGCCGAGCAGATCCCCAGCATGGGTTGCTCGATCAAGTGGAAGGAGGCCTGACATGGTCGACCGCCAGCAGCATTGGGAAACCGTTTACAGCAACAAGGCAGCCGATGATGTCAGCTGGTTCCAGTCGCATGCCGCGTCGTCGCTGCGCCTGATCGGGGGCTGCGCGGAGACCAATGCTCAAATCATCGACGTCGGCGGCGGCGCCTCGGTGCTGGTGGACGACCTGCTCGACGCCGGCTATCAAAATCTGACCGTGCTCGATCTCGCCGAATCGGCGCTGGCGGCCAGCCGTTTGCGGCTCGGCGCACGCGCGCAGTCGGTGCAGTGGATCGCCGCCGACATCACCCGGGCCGAACTGCCGGCCGCGCGTTACGACGTCTGGCACGACCGCGCGGTATTTCATTTCCTGACCGATCCGGCCGACCGCGCGCGCTATGTCGCGCAGGTGCTGAAAAGCGTGAAGCCCGGCGGGCACGTGATCGTCGCTGCCTTCGGTCCCGGCGGGCCGCTGCAATGCTCGGGATTGGACGTGATGCGCTACGCCCCCGACGCGCTGCACGCCGAGTTCGGCGCGCCTTTCCGCCTGCTGGGCCACCAGACCGAAATCCACCACACCCCGTCGGGCCAGGATCAGGAATTTGTTTATTGTTATTGCGTGCGCACCTGATCATGCTTGAAGACGTCAAGGCGCTGGTTCGTGAGGTCGCCCGGCGCGAGGTGACGCCGCGTTTTCTCAAGGTGGCGCACAGCCACAAGGTGGACGGCAGCCTGTTTACCGAGGCGGATTCGGAAACGCAGGCGGCGCT
>DASTEA010000123.1:0-2170 GCA_035710075.1 Thiobacillus sp. | reverse complement strand
GCTTGAATGGCAACTGCCCGTCGAAGGAAAAATCGACCTGCGGACGTACCCAGCGGCGCAGGGGATTGGGGGCGTCCACGGATACGTGGAAATCGGCAAAGGTCTCGCGCGGGTGGCGCACCTCGAACTGGCCATACAAGTGGGCCAGACCTTCGGCGACGCCCGGGACACGCGAGCGTATCCGCAGCGTGAACGGTCCGGTGCGGAGCCAGATGCCGGAGTCGTGTAGCTGTTTCCGCAGGTCAGCAGAAGAGAGTTGCAGCAGCTTCATTCGGGGCGGATAAGTCCGATCCTGTACAGGCCGTCCAGGGTTTCATCGATCTGCGCATCCAGTGAGCGGCCGGGTTCGATCGCACCGCGTTGCTTCAGCAAGCGGCCGGCATCATCGCGCGGCAGGCCCGGGAACTCGCGAAAAAGCTGAAACAATGCCAGGGCGAGAGGCGCCAGATAGTGCGTGTCCCCCGAGGCGGTATCGAATACGACCGCTTCGGCTGCATAGTTTTTGAGGTGGAAACGCACCCCTGGTCAACCGCCTTGCAGGGTGCGCAGATACGCTACGATTTGATCGGTATCCCACGTTGCCCCGGCCATGGGCGCGAAAACGCCCGCACGCATCCATTCGTTCCACATACCGATCAGCCCGTTCTCGGTCAATACGGTGGCGGGAACGCGACTATCGCGGATGTTCAGCAGCGTCGCTGCAAATTCCATTGAAATGGGATCGGCCGATATGGGATTGGCAGCGCTGCTGGCGGAACTGCCGGCGTCGGGCGTGCCGAGAAAACCGCCTTGGCCGGGCGTGGCGTTACCGCCCATGACTTCGTAAAGTCGTGCGTTGCCCAAATCTGCTCTGCTCCCGCTGGCGAACACAGATGGATCGTGAAACTTCACGTTTCCACCGGGGAAACCGTTGTCGGGATTGTTGGGGTGGGCGGTGGTGTTTGCCTGCGTCACCCATTGTTCCGGCGTCAGGCCGGTGCAGGTGGGGGGCGTGCCGTGTGTGCTCAGGTTGCCGGATGCTGCAGAGGAGGGCGACATGCATTGCCCGGCGAGAACGGGTCGGCTGGCGAGTGTAAAGATAGCCGACACACCGAGTGCGGCGCCGGTCAGCTTGCGGCGGGATTGATCGATCGCATCGTTTTGCGACGCTGTGGGCGGGGTGTCTTCAGTTTTGGGTGTGTGATCAGACATGGCAGGCCTCGATAATCGTTTGGATTCAGTTCCGAAACTACAGCAAGAATCGAACCAATATACATCGATCCGGCCTGAAATGACCACTGCACGGTGTTTGCAGCGTTACCGCGTGCTGCCGGGGCGTTCCGGAATGTAAATTATTCCGACAGTTCGCCGCCGCTGACGCGCAGGACCCCCGCCAAGTCGGGCCAGCTTTGGGAATGGCGGATGCCGTTCATTCGCAACAGCGCCTGGACGGCGTCCGCCTGATTGTAGCCATGTTCCAGCAGCAGCGCGCCGCCGGGCTTGAGGTGGGCGCAGGCGGCGCGAGTCAGGCGGCGCAGGTCGGCGAGGCCGTCATGGCCGGCGGCCAGCGCGGTCAAGGGCTCGAAACGGACGTCACCGCGCGCCAGGTGGGGGTCGGCTGCAGCGATGTAGGGCGGGTTGCTCACAACGAGGTCGAAACGTCGCCCTGCGAGCGCGGCGAACCAGTCGCTGGCCAGAAACTCGACACGGGCGTTGAGGATGTCGGCATTGCGCCGCGCGATGGCAAGCGCCGCCGCGGAGCGGTCCACCGCCGTGACCCGCACAAGCGGGCGTTCCAGCGCCAGCGTGATGGCGACGCAGCCGCTGCCGGTGCCTAGGTCCAGAACGGCCACGTCCTGATCAGGCGGGATGCGCGCCAGCGCCCGCTCAACCAGCAATTCGGTATCGGGGCGCGGAATCAGCACATCGGGCGAGACGCGGAATGCGCGGCCATAAAATTCCCGTGTGCCGGTGAGGTAGGCGACCGGTTCACCCGCCAGCCGGCGGCTTAACAGCGCCTGGAATTGCGCGGTTTGGGCGTCGCTCAGCAGGTCGGTGTCGTGCGCGATCAGCCAGGCCGGGCTGACGGTCCAGACAAATGCGGCCAGCACGCGCGCTTCCAGCCGCGCTTCGCGTTTTTCCAACCCAAGCGCGGTTGTGAGTTGCAGGGTGGCGGCTGCCAGGCAGTCGG
>DASTEA010000122.1:0-3439 GCA_035710075.1 Thiobacillus sp. | reverse complement strand
CCTGATGACCATGCGCATGACGGTGTTCGGCTTCGGCGGCGCGCAGGTCGTGCTCACCATCGTGCTCACCGCGCTCATTGCCTGGCTACTCGAACTGCCGCTGTTGGCGGCCATCGCACTGGGCGGCATCATGTCGATGTCGTCAACCGCCATCGTATCGAAGCTTCTGGCCGAACGGCTGGAAATCCAGACTCCGCACGGGCGCCAGATTTTCGGCGCCCTCCTGTTCCAGGACCTGGCGGTGGTGCCGCTGTTGATCCTGATTCCGGCGTTTGCCAAGGATGCCGACGACATGGGGATGGTGCTGGGGCTGGCGGTGTTGAAGGCCGTTGTGGTGCTGGGCTTCCTGCTGTTCGTCGGCCAGCGCATCATGCGCCCGTGGTTCCAGTGGGTGGCGGGGCGCAAGTCGCCCGAACTGTTCACGCTCAACCTGCTGCTGTTCACCCTGGGACTGGCCTTTCTCACCGAAAGCGCCGGCTTGTCGCTGGCGCTGGGCGCCTTCCTGGCCGGCATGCTGATCTCTGAAACCGAATACCGCTATCAAGTGGAAGACGACATCAAGCCTTTCCGCGACGTCTTGCTCGGGCTGTTTTTCGTCACCGTCGGGATGCGGCTCGACCTGATGCAGGTGATGCTGAACTGGGGCGACGTGGTGCTGTTGGTGGCGGCCATCGTGGTCGGCAAGACCGTGCTGGTGGCGGGGCTGGCGATGGCGTTCGGCAGCAGCCGGCCCACCGCCGTGCGCACCGCACTGGGACTGGCGCAGGCGGGCGAATTCGGCTTCGTGCTGCTGGCGCAGGCGGCCGACCTGAGCGTGCTGGGCACCGAGATCACCCAGCCGGTGCTGGCGGCCATGGTGCTGTCGATGCTGATTGCGCCGCTGCTGATCAACCGCATGGACGTGATCACCCGTCTGATTGCCGGCAGCGAGTGGGCCGGGCGCGCCAAGGAAGTGCACGACATCGCGCTCAAGACCTTCGGCAAGGCGCAGCACGTGATCGTCTGCGGCTACGGCCGCAGCGGCCAGAACCTTTCGCGCCTGCTGGAGGCGGAAGGCGTCACCTTCATCGCGCTCGACGCCGACCCCGAACGCATCCGTGCGGTGGCGGCGTCCGGCGTTTCTGTCGTGTATGGCGATGCCAGCCGTCGCGAAGTGCTGGTCGCCGCCGGCTTGAGCCGCGCGCAGGCGGTGGTGGTCACCTATTCCGACCTGCATTCGAGCATGGCCATCCTGCGCCACGTGCGCGAATTGCGGCCTGATCTGCCGGTGGTGGTGCGCACTATCGACGACACCCATATCGACGCGCTGAAAGCGGCGGGCGCGGCCGAAGTGGTGTCCGAGGTGATGGAAGGCTCGCTGATGCTGGCGTCACACGCGCTGATGCTGCTGGGCGTGCCGCTCACCCAGGTGCTGAAACGGATCAGCGAGGTGCGCGAATCACGCTATGCCATGATGCGCGGCTTCTTCCGTGGCGCCAGCGATGCCGATGACGAGCTGGATCAGCACGCCCAGCCGCGCCTGCATACCGTGCTGATCACCCAGGGCGCGGCCGCGGCCGGCCGCAGCCTCGAAAGCCTGGAGCTGGACGAGTTGCTGGTCGAAGTGGTGGCGATCCGCCGCCAGGGAATCAAGGGGGTCGATCCCCAGCCCGACACCGAAATCAAGGTCGGCGATGTGCTGGTGCTGCGCGGCGCCGCCGATGGTCTGGCGGCGGCGGAGTTCAGGGTGCTGCAGGGGTAGGCGGAATAGCGCTTTAAGGCGCTTTACAGACTACGTAGAAGTTCGTGCCGTCGTCCACGTAATTATCGTCCGGCTGGTCTCCCGCGTTTGTGCCTGCGGTTGCGCGCACGGTGCCGGTTTCCGAGTTGCCATCGTCAAACTGCGTGTCGATCGCCTGCGCGATCTTGGCCGGTAGGTTGTTGGTGCAAATAACGACGCCAGGAATGCCGAATGCGCCATTCTGTACACCGGTTATGCCGGAGGCCGCGTTGGGTGGGTTTTTATTGTCGTCGATTGCGCCTCCCACCAATCCTGCGCGGCGCAGATGCAGCCAGAACTGACGCGACTCATGCCCAGCGGCCGGAGCATTGTAGCCGCCCGCAATGATGCCATCCCCGAGCGTGCCCCCGGTTGGGGGATCGATCTCCCAGCGTGCCACCGCGCCGGCGTCGTCCCCCGGCAGCGCCCGGTAGCGGTCCTGATATAGATTGATCGCCGCCGTCACCGACTGGAAGTCGTTCGATACGTTGCGGATGCGGCCCTGGGTGATCAGCTCCTGTCCCTTTAGAATGCCGCCGAGCAGCAGGCCGATGATGACCAGCACAATGGCGATCTCGATCAGGGTGAAGCCTGACTGGCGTCGCGGGACATTGGGGTGATGCATGGTGGAGCGCTCCGTTAGTTTTTGCCTGAGCGCCAACATGCAAAATGCGTTCCAGCTTTGGTTGCTGCTTAACTCATTGATCAAAAATAACGAAGGGCGAATATTGCGTGCATGAATGGGCGCCGGTTTGACGAAAATACGTCGCCCCTGCCGGATTCTCGGCAAACGTGCGGGGAGACGCGTTCGCGAACTCCATTTCCCCGCTGAAATGCCGATAGCTGTGGCATGCTGCATTTCTCCTGCCCCCCCAACGATCCCGGATATGACTGAGCGCACCGAGACGGCGTTGCCGCTGGCCTGGCTGACCTCGCTGGCCACCCACTTCACGCGGGTGACGCCCGGGCGCTGGCTGGCGCTGATGCTGCTGGCCCTGCATGCCGCCGTGGTGCTCGATGCCGAAGCGGCGGTGACCCGCGCATTCCTGCTGGCGCATTACGGGCTGTTTTTGCTGTGGCAGCCGCTGGTGCGCAACGAAGCGCGCATCCAGCCGCGCCTCGCGCTGCCGGTGTTCGCCATGGCGGCGTTGCTGGTGCTGGCGGACAGCACCTGGGTGATGGCGCTGTGGCTGGCGATTCTGGCGGGGCTGGTGGGTGCGGTGGCGACTTCGCAAAACGAACGCGGGCCGCGGCTGGCCTACCTGCTCGCGCTGGCTTATTTGCTTGCGCTGCTGCTGGCCTGGGTGTTGCCGCAGAGTCTGGGGGACTCCGCGCTTCCCGGTGAACTGCAGGCCGCGGTGCGCTATGGCCTGCCGCTGTTGCCGCTGGTGATCCTGTTCCTGCCGGCCAGCCGCCAGCGCGGCGCATCGTCGACGCTCGATTTCATCTACGGGCTGATGCTGTCGCTGCTCGTCATGGTGGTGGCGTTGGGCGCATTTGCCGTGGTGGCGGTGGCCAAGGTGAGCTATGCCTGGGCGCTGGTGCAGACCCTGCTGGGCATGGCGGCGCTGCTGCTGGCCCTGTCGTGGCTGTGGAATCCGCGCGCGGGGTTTGCCGGGCTGGGGCAGGTCACTTCGCGTTATCTGCTGTCGGTGGGGCTGCCGTTCGAAGGCTGGGCGC
>DASTEA010000121.1:0-2929 GCA_035710075.1 Thiobacillus sp. | reverse complement strand
TTTTCCTCGATGCCAAGACCGATCAAAAGCGGGCTGCCCTTGCGCGCACAGATCAGCCGATTGGGTGACGCTTCGCTCACCACGCCGATGGCATAGGCGCCTTCGAGCTCGGCCACCGCCGCGCGAGTGGCGGCAAGCAAGTCTTTCGACTGGCGGTAATACAGGTCGATCAGGTGCGCGATGACTTCAGTATCGGTTTCCGACGTGAAGACGAATCCCAGCCCTTTGAGGCGGCTGCGCAGGGCGTCGTGGTTTTCGATGATGCCGTTGTGCACCACCGCCAGACTGCCGCTGACGTGCGGGTGCGCGTTGGCTTCCGTCGGCGCGCCGTGGGTGGCCCAGCGCGTGTGCGCGATGCCGAGATGGCCGTGGATCTGCTGCGCCGCGCAATCGGCCGCCAGCGCCGCGACGCGGCCGATGCTGCGCACCCGCTTAAGGCCACCATTGATGATGACCAGACCGGCCGAGTCGTAGCCGCGGTATTCGAGACGCCGCAGCCCTTCAAGCAGGATGGGAACGACGTTACGTTGCGCAACCGCGCCGACAATGCCGCACATAGTTAGCCTTCCTTTTTCTGTTTGACCGGGCGTTTCCAGCCGTTGAGGGTGAGCTGTTTCGCGCGCGACAGGGTGAGTTCGCCGGCGGGCGCATCTTTGGTCAGCGTGGTCCCTGCGCCCAGCGTTGCGCCACGGCCGACCGTGACCGGCGCCACCAGTTGGGTATCGGAGCCGACAAACACATCGTCCTCGATCACCGTGCGGTGCTTGTTGGCGCCGTCGTAATTGCAGGTGATGGTGCCGGCGCCGATGTTGACCCGCTTGCCCATGGTGGTGTCGCCGACATAGGACAGGTGGTTGATCTTGGCGCCGTCATCGATCTGGCTGTTCTTGATCTCGACGAAATTGCCGACGTGAACGTCGCGCGCCAGTATGGTGCCCGGCCGGATGCGCGAGAACGGCCCCAGCCGGTTGGCTTCGCCAACTTCTGCGTCGTCGATCAGGGTGAAGGCGTCGATGCGGGTGCCCGCCGCAATGCTCGCGTTGCGCAGCACGCAGTTAGCGCCCACTTGCACGCCATCGCCCAGTTTCACACGCCCCTCGAACACACAATTGACATCGATGACGACATCGCGCCCGCAGCTCAGGGTGCCGCGCACGTCGAGCCGCGCCGGGTCCATCAGGGTCACCCCGGCATCAAGCAGCGCCTGCGCGATCTCGCTCTGGTGGGTGCGCTCAAGCTGGGCCAGCTGTGCCTTGCTGTTGACCCCCAGCACTTCCCACTCGTACGCCGGCTGGTAAGTGTCCACCTCAACCCCGTCGCGCACTGCCAGCGCGATGATGTCGGTGAGGTAGTACTCGCCCTGCACGTTGTCGTTTTTCAGTTCGGCGATCCAGCGCTTCAATTGGCGCGTTGCCACCGCGAGGATGCCGGTATTGACTTCATGAATGGCGCGTTCGGCGGGTGTCGCGTCCTTGTGCTCGACGATGCGCATGACCTTGCCAGCCTCGCGCACGATGCGGCCATAACCGTCCGGATGCGCCAGATTCACCGTCAGCAGCCCCAGCTTTCCGGCCTGCGCTGCTGTCACCAGCGGCTGCAGGGTCGTGCTGTGGGTGAGCGGCACATCGCCGTACAGCACCAGGGTGACGCTATCGTCCGCCAGTTGCGACAGCGCCTGCTTCACTGCATGACCGGTGCCGTGCTGCTCGGCCTGAAGCACAAACGCGAGCTTGCCGTCAGCCATCGACTGCGGCACCGCCTCGCCGCCAAAACCGTACACCACGCAGATCTGCGCGGCGCCGAGTGCATGGGCCGTGTCCGCGACATGCCCGAGCAGAGGCTTGCCCGCCAGCTTGTGCAGCACCTTGGGCAGGTCGGAGCGCATCCGAGTCCCCTTGCCGGCCGCGAGAATCAGGATTTCGAGCTTGGAGTGCATCAGTGTCATTCTGTTTGGTTATCGCCGCAAAGGGCTGCTTTGATATTTGCGCGCCAAGTATAAAGCCTCGGCACGTCTGCCTGCATGCAAAAAGCAACAATCCCGCAAACCGAGAGTGGCCTGCGGCCTCCGCTGATGTGCACAAAAAACGGGAACCGAAGTTCCCGTTTTCAACCGCACCTCGCGTGTGTTACTGGATCGCTACCAGTTCGACACGGCGGTTCTTCAAACGGCCTTCCTCCGTCGCATTGTCGGCGACCGGACGGGTTTCGCCATAGCCGCGAGCGAGCAGGCGATTTCCCGGAACGCCCTTCTCGATCAGGTACTGGCGCACCGCCTCGGCACGGCGCTGCGACAATCCCAAGTTGTAGCTGTCCTTGCCGACGCTGTCGGTATGGCCCGCAACCTCAACCCGGACATCGCCCCACTCCTTGAGCGTGGCGGCGGCCTGGTCGAGCGTGGCGAACGACTCCGGCGTCAGGGTCGCCTGGTTATTGTCAAAGTTCACGCCTTCCAACACCAGCTTCTGGGGGACGCCTTCCGGGCAACCGTCTGCCGTCTTGGCGAAGACAGTCGGGCACTTGTCGACGCCATCCACGACGCCGTCGTTGTCGCCGTCGAGTTCGCAGCCGTCAGCGTTCACCTTGCGGCCGACCGGAGTGGTGGGGCACTTGTCCTGGCTGTCGACCACGCCGTCACCGTCGCTGTCCAGTTCGCAGCCCTGTTCGTTGACCTTGGCGCCTGCCGGCGTATTCGGGCACTGGTCGCGGCTGTCGGCGACGCCATCGCCGTCGCTGTCGAGTTCGCAGCCGTCAGCGTTCACCTTGCGGCCGGTCGGAGTGGCAGGGCACTTGTCCTTGCTGTCGACCACGCCGGTCAGCACACCGGCAGCCATGAGGGTAGCGCCAAGGACACAGAACACCAGCGGTGTACGCATGCAGAGACTCCTGTTGTTTAAAGTTCGATGGAATAAAGCTTGTTCTTATTGGGTTG
>DASTEA010000120.1:0-8188 GCA_035710075.1 Thiobacillus sp. | reverse complement strand
GCCGTAATTCAGCAAGCGCAGGGCATCTTGGGTGCGCTGCGCGTCGGACCGCCCGCCCAACACCACGGCGATGCGGCGCTGACTGCCGCGCTGGGCCGACGCCGCCATGCAGAAACCAGCCTGGACGGTGCGCCCGACCTTGAGGCCGGTCACCGTGCTGTCGCGCCATAACAGACGATTGCCGTTGTAATACGTGATGCCCTTGAAGGCGAGTTCCTTTTGCGTGAAGAAACCCTGCTGGTCAGGAAAATCGCGCAATAGCGCGCGCGACAGCAAGGCGAGGTCGCGGGCGCTCGATTCGTGCCCCGGCTCGGACAATCCGGTGGCGTTCATGAAACGGGTTTTTGTCATGCCCAGCCGATTGGCTTCGCGATTCATGCGTTCGACAAATGCCGCCTCGCTGCCGTCGGTCGCCGTCACCAGCGTGAGCGTGGCGTCGCTGGCCGACTGCACCAGCATCGCCTGCAGCAGGGTGTCGACGCTCACCTTGTCGCCCGCCTTGAGGAACACGCGTGCACCGTCGGCCGCGGTGGCGGCTTCCGGCACGGTAAGCATCGCGCCCAGGCTCAGCCTGTTCTTGCGGATGTCACCCAGCAGCACGTAGGCTGTCATCAGCTGCGTCAGCGAGGCCGGCGCCAGCGGCAGGTCGGCCTGATACGCGGCCAGTTCGCGTCCACTGGTCTGGTCGATCACCACCCAGGCGCGCGCCATGATGCCGGCAGGTGCCGCCCAGGCCGATGCGGAAAGCAGAAGCGTCAGCCCCAACCAGAAAATCTTCATGCCCAGCCCTTTAATCAATCGCGTCTGACCAAGACAGCATTCAGGTCGAGACGTTCCCGCACGCGCGCGCGATCCGCATGCGCCGCGTCGTCGCCGGAGTAGGGCCCGAGCTGCACGCGGTGCAGCGTGCCTTTGAGCACCACGCGGGCGCGGCTGGCATCGAGGTCAAGCGCGCGCGTCAGGCGGTCAAGCAGTTGCTGCGCGCTGTCGGTGCGCGAAAACGCGCCCACCTGCAGGTAGACGCCTTCGCGTAATGCATCGCCCTGCTTGCCATAAGCAGAGGCGTCGAGGCTTTCCACCCGCACCCGGGTGCTGCCGCGCTTTAGATAGCCCAGCTTGTGGGCAGCGGTGTACGACAGGTCGATGACGCGCTTGCTGTGAAACGGGCCGCGGTCGTTGATGCGAACCACTACGGATTTTCCGTTGTTGAGCGCTGTGACCCGCGCGTAACTCGGAATCGGCAGCGTGGGATGGGCGGCAGTCATGGCATACATGTCGTACAGCTCGCCCGACGCGGTTTTTTTGCCATGAAAGCGTTTGCCGTACCACGAGGCCAGCCCTTCCTCGCTATGTCCGCGGCGCGTGGTCTGCGGCGTGTAGGTGTTGCCCAGCACAGCATAGGTGCGGTTGGCGTAGCGGTGCAGCGGTTCATCGCGCGGCACCGCGTCGGGAACGGCATCCAGCGTTTCCGGCGGGTTGGCCTGCGGGCCGTCGTCGAGGTAGTAGCCGCCGCTTTTAGCCGTCGTGGCGGGCGCGGGCTTGGTGGAAGTGGATGGGCTGCTGCTGCAACCGGCGAACGCCAGAACGACGGCCACCATGCCCAGGATCGGTATCGAGATTTTGTTCATGTCAGCATTTTATCGCGTCACGATTTGTTGAGCTGACGATGCGTCGCCACGCTCATCAGGATGCCCATCCCCAGCAGCAGCGTGATGAGCGCGGTTCCCCCGTAGCTCATCAGCGGCAACGGCACGCCGACTACCGGCAGAATGCCCGACACCATGCCCATATTGACGAACGCATAGGTGAACAGATTGAGGCTCAGCGTGGCCGCCATCAGCCGACCGAACAGCGTCGGCGCCCGCGCCGCGATGACGAGGCCGCGCGCGACAATGGCCAGATACAGCACGACCAGCAGGAGCGTGCCGACGTAGCCGAATTCCTCGCCGAACACGGCAAAGATGAAGTCGGTCGTCCGCTCCGGAATGAAGTCGAGCTGGCTTTGCGTGCCCTGCATCCAGCCCTTGCCGAACAGCCCGCCCGAGCCGATCGCGATGGTGGATTGAATGATGTGGTATCCGTCGCCCAGCGGATCGGACGTGGGATCGAGCAGGGTCAGCACGCGGCGCTGCTGGTAGTCGTGCAGCAGCCCCCACACCACGGGCAGGCTGGCAGCGCCGAGGGCGCCGCCGCCGAGGATCACCTTCCACGGCAGGCCGGCGAAGAACAGCAGATAGAAGCCCGATGCGCCGATCATCAACGCCGTACCCAGATCGGGCTGACGCAGGATCAGCAGGAACGGAACCAGCAGCAGCACGCCGCCGACCAGGAAGTGCTTGGTGCGCAGCACCGCCTCGTTGCGCTGGAAATACCAGGCCAGCGTCAATGGCAGCGCCAGTTTCAGCAGTTCCGACGGCTGGAACGCCATGAAGCCCAGATTCAGCCAGCGCCGCGAGCCGTTGCGGACCTCGCCGAACAGCGCCACCCCGATCAGCAGCACCACGCCCGCCGCAAACAAGGGCGGCCCCACCTTGGACAACAGATGCGGCGGCACGTTGGCCACCACGACCATCACCCCCAGCGCCAGCCCGATGTTGATCAGGTGGCCGCTGATGCGCGCCGGGCTCTGCCCCGAGGCGCTCGCCACCACCGCTATGCTGATGACCAGCAACAGCAGTACCAGCGTCAGCAGGATGCCGTCCAGATGACGCAGTCCGCGCATGATCCAGTGGCTACTCTGTGGCATCGATCGGCTCCAGTTTCACTTCACCGGGACGTTTCCCGGTCAGGTAATAATCGAATACGGCGCGTGCGATCGGCGCGGCGGTGGAGCCGCCATGTTCGCCGTTCTCGACCATCACCGCCACCACGATGGTGGGGTTTTCGGCCGGCGCATAGGCAATGAACAGCGCATGGTCACGATACTGCCGGGACAGCCTGCCGGCGTCGTAGCGCGCGCCCTGCTTGATGCCGACCACCTGGGCGGTGCCGGTCTTGCCGGCAATCGTGTAGGGCGCGCCGGCCGCCGCGGCCGACGCCGTGCCGCCCGGACGCATCACGTCCTTCAAGCCTTCGCGCACCACCGCGAGGTGTGCCGGGGTGATCGCTACCTGCCCGCGCGCCACGCCCGGCTGCGGCAGCCAGGCGTGGGCAAGCGGGTCGCGCACCGCCTGGACCAGGCGCGGCTCGATCCGTTTGCCGCCGTTGGCGAGCATGGCTGCTGCCACCGCCAGTTGCAGCGGGGTGGTCAGGTGATAGCCCTGACCGATGCCCGCGATCACCGTCTCGCCGGGATACCAGACCTGCTTGAAGCGGCGCTGCTTCCAGTCGCGCGAGGGCAGCAGGCCGGGCGACTCGCCGTCCAGGTCGATGCCGGTCTTTTCGCCGAGGCCGAACTGCGCCAGATAGTCGTGCATGCGGTCGATGCCCATGTCCACCGCCAGCCGGTAATAGTAGACATCGCACGACTGGGAGATGGAGCGGCGCAGGTCGACGACGCCGTGTCCGCCGCGCTTCCAGTCACGGAACTGATGGCGGCTGTCGGGCAGACTGAAAAAACCGGGATCGGCAATGCTGTCCGCAGGTTTGCGCAACCCCAGTTCGAGGCCGGCCAGCGCCATGAACGGCTTGATCGTCGATCCCGGCGGATAGATGCCGCGCAGGGCGCGGTTCACCATCGGCCGGTCCGGCGATTCATTGAGCGCCTTCCAGGTTTCCGGATCGATGCCGTCGACGAACAGGTTGGGGTCGAATCCGGGCCTGGAGACCAGCGCCAGCACCCCGCCGGTGTTGGGATCGAGCGCCACCAGTCCGCCGAGGTAATCGCCGAACGCTTGTTCGGCGATCGCCTGCAGTTCCGCATCGAGATGCAGGCGCAAATCCTTGCCCGGCACCGGCGGAATCCGTGACAGCATGCGCACCGCCCGGCCGCTGGCGTCGGTCTCCATCTGGTCGAACCCGGTGCGGCCGTGCAGCAGGGTTTCGTAACTCTGTTCCAGCCCGGTCTTGCCGATGTGGGCGCTGCCCTTGTAGTTCTGCTCGCGGCCGTCGTCGCGCAGCTGTTTCAGGTCGCGGTCGTTGATGCGGCCGATAAAACCCAGCACATGCGCCATGCCCGGCCCGGCCTGATAGTTGCGGAACAGGCGCGCCTTCACCTCGACCCCCGGCAGGCGATAGCGGTTGGCGGCGATGATCGCCACCTCTTCATCGGTCAGCTTGCTTTTCAGCGGTATAGTTTCGAACTCGTGCGATTCGCTCAATAAACGGCGAAAACGCCGCAACTGCCCGGGCGTGATCTCGATCAGCGTGGCCACCGCGGCGAGCGTAGCCTCCAGGTTGCCGGTCTGCGCCCGGGTCAACTCCAGGGTATAGGCCGAATAGTTTTCCGCCAGGATGCGATCGTTGCGGTCAAGGATTAACCCGCGGTTGGGCGCGGTGGGCACCCGCGAAATCCGGTTGCTTTCGGCGCGCTGGATGTAGTGGTTGTGCTGCACGATCTGCAGATCGAATCCGCGCCCCAGCAGCGCCATCGCCAGCAGCGCGACGAAGGCGGCGCCCACTTTCAGCCGTCCATGAAAACGGGCCAGCTCACGATCCAGATTTTTCAGTTGCGTGGCAAATCTCATTCGGAATCAGGCCCGGTACTGCATGCCCCTGCCGTGCCACAGACGCACAAACAAGGCAATCAGATACCACAGCACGGTACTGCTCAATACCGGCAGCAGCATCGCCAGCCCTACCGGTGGATTGACCGCCAGCCAGCCAACCAGCAGCACCATCAGCTGCACCGCCAGCAGAATGGGGAACAGCTGCGCGGCCTGGCGGAGCGGATCGAACTGCAGCAGCCGCAGGCGCAGAAACAGCACCAGATACACGCCGACCACATACGCGATGGCGTGCTGTCCGAACACCGCGCCCTCCTGGAAATCGGCCAGCAGGCCGAGGAAAAACGCCGCGCCGAAACTGATGCGCGCAGGCTGATGAAGCGTCCAGAACAGCACGCCGACCAGCACGAAATCAGGCCGCAGGGCCAGCGCCAGGCCCGACCACGGCAGCTGCTCCAGCAGCACCGCCAGGGTCAGGGTGCCGAGGATGCGGCGCCAACTGCCCAAGGTTGGGGTCGCCACGTTCACGGCTTGGTCACCTGCGGATCGGCGATCAGCACCAGCACGGCACGGGAACGGTCGAGGCCCGCCAGCGGCAGGCATTCCACCCGCAGGTAGGGGCTGGATTGAGAACGGGAAACCCGGCTGACGCGCGCCACCGGAATGCCGGCCGGATACACCCGGTCAATGCCCGATGTCAGCAAACGATCGCCGGCCCGGATATCGGTTTGCGCCGGCATATAACGCAGTTCCATCTGATCCCGTCCGCTGCCGGCGGCCAGCCCGCGCTGGCCGGTGCGCTCGACCATCACCGGCGTCAGCTGCCCCGGGCTGCTCACCAGCATCACTTCACTCGACCCCGGATACACCCGGCTCAGCTGCCCCACCAGGCCGCTGGCATCGACCACCGGCAGGCCGTGGCGCAGCCCCGCTCTGCCGCCCTGGTCGAGGGTGATACGCTGGGCAAACCAGTCGTGCCCCTGATACAACTGCGCAGCATGCACCACCTGTTGGCCGGGGCGCGATTGCAGCTGCAACAGGGTCCGCAATTCTGCGTTTTCGCGAACCACTTCTTTTGCGGTGTTCATGCTGACCAGAAACTGCGCACGTTCAACCAGCAGCGCGTCGCGTTCTTTTTGCAGGAGACGGTGGCGGACAAAGAAGCCGCCGAGTTCGGCGGCGATGTCGGCGGGCGCGCGCATGACCTCACGCGCGGGCTGCAGCATCAGCGAAAACCCGCTGCGCAGGCCGTCGAGTGCGCGATAACGGGCATCGGCCACCACACAGGACACGCCGACCAGAAGCCAGATCAACAGGCGCGCCATCGGCCCCAGCCGGCGGGCGAACATGAGCTGGCCAGGCATCGCCATCAGTCGCTCCCGTCAGCAGTGCCGAGTACAGCCGTGTTCACTCGTTGGTGAACACTGATGCCAGTTTGTCCATGTCTTCCAGGGCACGCCCGCAACCCCGCACCACGCAGGTCAGCGGGTCGTCGGCGACGACCACCGGCAGGCCGGTTTCCTCCATCAGCAGGCGGTCGAGATCGCGCATCAGCGCGCCGCCGCCGGTCAACACCATGCCCCGTTCGGCGATGTCGGAACCGAGTTCCGGCGGCGTCTGTTCCAGCGCCATCCTCACCGCGCTGACGATGGCATTCAGCGGCTCGGTCAGCGCTTCGAGGATTTCGTTGGACGACACATTGAAGCTGCGCGGCACGCCTTCGGCCAGGCTGCGGCCCTTGACTTCCATTTCCAGCACCTCGGCGCCGGGAAAGGCCGAACCCATTTTCTTCTTGATCTGCTCGGCGGTCGCCTCGCCGATCAGCATGCCGTAGTTGCGACGGATATAGTTGATGATGGCCTCGTCCATGCGGTCACCGCCGACGCGAACCGAGTTGGCATAGACCACGCCGCCCAGCGAGATCACGCCGACCTCGGTGGTGCCGCCGCCGATGTCGACCACCATCGAACCGGTAGCTTCGGCGACCGGCAGACCGGCGCCGATCGCCGCCGCCATCGGCTCCTCGATCAGATAGACCTGGCGCGCCCCGGCGCCGATTGCCGATTCGCGGATCGCTCGGCGCTCCACCTGGGTCGAGCCGCACGGCACGCAGATGATGATGCGCGGACTGGGGCGCAGCATGCGGGTGTCGTGCACCTTCTTGATGAAATACTTGAGCATCTGCTCGGTGACGGTGAAGTCGGCAATCACGCCGTCCTTCATCGGCCGGATCGCCTGCAGGTTGCCCGGGGTGCGCCCCAGCATCTGCTTGGCTTCCGCGCCCACCGCCTGCACCGTTCGCTTGCCCCCCACCGCATCGGTGCGGATCGACACCACCGAGGGCTCGTCCAGAACGATGCCGCGGCCGCGCACATAAATCAGCGTGTTGGCGGTGCCAAGGTCGATCGCGAGATCGGTTGAAAAATAGCTGGTCAGGAACTTGAACATGGTGGCGGCAACACCCGCGCCAGGCGGGCGAAAGGGCAGAAAAAACAAGGGGGCTATGATACCCTAACGCGCTTCATTCCCGTAAGTCATCAGGTGCTTCCATGTCCCTCACCCCGGACGACGTCAAGCGCATCGCCCGCCTTGCGCGGATCGAAACCAGCGATGCCGAGGCGCAGGCCACGCAGGCCCAACTCAACAGCATTTTCGACCTGATCGCCACCATGCAGGCGGTCGACACCCGCGGCGTCAGCCCGATGGCCCACGCGCAGGAGGTCTATCAGCGCCTGCGCGACGACGTGGTGACCGAAACCGACCACCACGCCGCCTTCCAGGCCGTCGCCCCGGCAGTCGAAAACGGCCTGTATCTTGTCCCCAAAGTCATCGAATAATCCCATGTCAGACGCAAGCCTTTCCGCGCTCGCCGCGCAGCTCGCCGCCAAACAGGTTTCCAGCCGCGAACTCGCGCAGGCGTACCTGGACCGCATCGCCGCGCTGAATCCGTCGATCAACGCCTTCATCACGGTGGATGCCGAGAAGACGCTGGCCGAGGCCGCCGTCGCCGACGCGCTCATCGCCGCCGGCCATGCGGGGCCGCTCACCGGCGTGCCAATCGCGCACAAGGATATTTTCTGCACCGACGGCTGGCTCACCACCTGCGGCTCCAAAATGCTGCACAACTTCGTCGCGCCGTATGACGCCCACGTGATCCAGCGCTTCAAGGCCGCCGGCATGCCGAGCCTGGGCAAGACCAACATGGACGAGTTCGCCATGGGGTCCTCCAACGAAACCAGCCATTTCGGCGCGGTGAAGAACCCGTGGAACACGGCCTACGTGCCCGGCGGCTCGTCTGGCGGCGCCGCGGCGTGCGTCGCCGCGCGCATGGCGCCCGCCGCCACCGGAACCGACACCGGCGGCTCGATCCGCCAGCCCGCGGCGCTGTGCGGCATCACCGGGCTCAAGCCCACCTACGGGCTGGTGTCGCGCTTCGGCATGATCGCCTTCGCCTCCAGCCTCGACCAGGCCGGGCCGATGGCACCCTCGGCCGAGGACTGCGCGCTGCTGCTGAACGTGATGACGGGCTTCGACCCCAACGACTCGACCAGCCTCGAGCGCGAGAAGGAGGACTACACGCGCGA
>DASTEA010000119.1:0-8678 GCA_035710075.1 Thiobacillus sp. | reverse complement strand
CGGTAGCGGGTGTCCCGATTGCTCTCGTCGTCGACCCAGTTCAGGCCGTGCGACTGCGCATAATCCAGCAGCCCGCCACGGGTGACGCCCAGCAACGGCCTGAGTTGCGCTGCGCGCCAGCCGGGCCGACCTTGCAGCTCGGCCATTGCCGCGAGGCCTTTCGGCCCGGCGCCGCGCAGCAACTGCAATAAAAGCGTTTCGGCCTGGTCGTTCTGCTGGTGTGCGGTGAGCAGAAAGTCGGCGTCCAGCGCAGCAAAAATTCGCTGACGCTCGCGCCGCGCAGCCGCTTCGATACCCGCCGCATCGTCGGGCGCGATCCGTACCCGATGGATGCTTAATTCAACCGCATGCAATGCGCAAAGCCGCGCGCAGAAATCCGCCCAGTCGTCGGCGTGGGGTGACAGACCGTGGTGCACATGCACGGCACGCAGCGCAAAGGGGCGTTGATCGCGCAGCGCCAGCAGGATATGCAGCAAGGCCACCGAATCGAGCCCGCCCGATAGCCCCAGCACCAGCCGCGCCTGTGGGGGGACATGGCGGGCGAGGCTCTCCGCGACGACTGTCCCGACCGGCTTATTTGGCAGGGGTTTCCTTGAAGCTGCCATACGCCCGCAGGCGCTGGTAACGCGCGGCCAGCAGGGCGTCGAGCGGCGGCTTGCGCAACTCGGCCAGGGTGTCGGTGAGCGCGCGGCGCATGGACTGGAACATGGTGTCCCAGTCGCGCTGCGCGCCGCCCAGCGGTTCTTCGATGATGCGGTCGACCAGCCCATTGACTTTCAGGCGGTCGGCGGTAATGCCCAGGGTCTCGGCGGCGACCGAAGCCTTGTCGGCGCTCTTCCACAGAATCGAGGCGCAGCCTTCTGGCGAGATCACGGAATACGTGGAATATTGCAGGATCATCGTGCGGTCGCCCACGCCGATGGCCAGCGCGCCGCCCGAGCCGCCTTCGCCGACGATGGTGCAGATGATCGGCGTCTGCAGCTCGGCCATCACATACAGATTGCGTGCGATCGCCTCGGACTGCCCGCGCTCCTCAGCACCGATGCCGGGGTAGGCGCCCGGCGTGTCAATGAAGGTGAAAATCGGCAGGTGGAATTTTTCCGCCAGGCGCATCAGCCGCAAGGCCTTGCGGTAGCCTTCCGGACGCGGCATGCCGAAATTCCGGTAGATTTTTTCCTTGGTGTCGCGGCCTTTCTGGTGGCCGATCACCATCACCGGCTCGCCGTTGAAGCGCGCCATGCCGCCGACAATCGCGGCATCGTCGGCGTAAGCACGGTCGCCGTGCAGTTCGGAAAAATCGGTGAACAGCCCCTGCACATAATCGAGCGTGTAAGGCCGCTGCGGATGGCGCGCCACCTGCGACACCTGCCAGGCGTTGAGCTTGGCGTAGATGTCCTTGGTCAGCGTCTGGCTTTTTTTCTGCAGGCGACGGATTTCCTCCGAAATATCGAGGGCGGAATCGTCCTGCACAAAGCGCAGTTCTTCGATCTTGGCTTCGAGCTCGGCAACCGGCTGCTCAAAGTCGAGGAATGTGGTTTTCATCGGTGGTCTTCATCAAGCCGTCACAGAAAACAGGTAGCCGGGCATTTTAACAGCCCGGCGCCATTTGCCGCCCAGATCGGCGACACGCAGTTCAATGATGGTTATGGCCGTGGGCGCCGTGCGCGTGGCGATGCTCGACCTCGTCCGGCGTCGCCGCACGCACGTCGGACACCACGCACTGGAAATGCACCGCCTGCCCGGCATAGGGGTGGTTGCCGTCGACCACCACCTTGTCTTCGGCAATGTCGGTCACGGTGTAGAGCATTTCCTCGGTGCCGTCGACCGGCGAGCCGACGAACTGCATGCCGACCTCGATGTCATCGGGGAAACCCTCGCGCGGCTCCAGTCGCACCAGCTCATCGTCGTATTCGCCGAAGGCATCGGTAGGCTGCAGCTTGAGGTCGACCGTGTCGCCCACTGCCTTGCCTTCCAGCGCCTCTTCCACCATCGGAAAGATATTGTCGTAGCCGCCGTGCAGATAGCTGACCGGCTCGTCGCTTTCTTCCAGCAGCTTGCCCTCCATGTCACGGACGATGTAGGTAATGGTGACGACGGTGTTCTTGCTGATATTCATTTGAGTTCCCCTTTGTTCATTAAAGCAACCAGTTGCAGCACTTCCGCCGCGTGGCCGCGACTGGAAACGCCGTACAGGGCGTGACGGATGACGCCCTGCTTGTCGATGATGAAAGTGGAACGCACCGCGCTTCTGCGCATGACGCCGTCCACCTCCTTGTCCTGCAGCACGCCATAAGCCTCGCAGGTCGCTTGTTCCTTGTCGGCCAGCAAGCGCACGGTGATGCCGTGTTTGTCGCGAAATTCACCATGTTTGATGCAGTCGTCGCGCGACACGCCGAGCACCGTGGCGCCCAGCTTGGCGAAGTCGTTTTCCAGTTCGGAAAACTCGATCGCCTCGGCTGTGCAGCCCGGCGTGTCGTCGCGCACGTAAAAATACAGCACGAGATTTTTTCCCCGAAACTGCGACAACTCAACGATATCCATGTCCGCGTCGGGGTTTGAAAAGTCCGGCGCGCGATCTCCTGCTTTCAACATGGGGGACTCCGTCCTATATTTTTCGGCAGCATTTTAACAGGGCGTGCCCGCTCACATCGTTATAATTATTTCATGATGACAACCCTGCTTGGCGGCTTGAGCCCCACCCGTTTCCTGCGCGATGTGTGGCATAAGCGCCCACTTCTGATCCGCAACGCCGTTCCCGGCTTCGCCGGGCTGCTGTCGCCCGGCGAGATGCAGCAGCTGGCCTGCCGCGAGGATGTGGAGTCGCGGCTGATCCAGGGCAGCGGCACCCATTGGCAGCTCGATCATGGCCCGTTCAAAAAAAGTGATTTCAAGCGTCTGCCGAAAAAAGAATGGACGCTGCTGGTGCAATCGCTCAATCATTTCCTGCCCGAGGCCGATGCCCTGCTGGCGCGCTTCGACTTCATCCCGCACGCCCGACTCGACGATTTGATGGTGAGCTACGCCGTTCCCGGCGGCAGCGTGGGGCCGCATTTCGATTCGTATGACGTCTTCCTGCTGCAAGGCCAGGGACACCGCCGCTGGCAGATCAGCACGCAAACCGATCTGACCATCCTGGACGACGAGCCGCTGAAAATCCTGCGCCGTTTCAAGGCAGAGGACGAATGGGTGCTCGGCCCCGGCGACATGCTCTACCTGCCGCCGCATATCGCGCATTACGGCGTAGCGGAAGATGCCTGCATGACCTATTCGATCGGCTTTCGCGCACCCACCACCGAAGAGCTGGCACATGGCTTCCTGATGCATCTGCAGGACACGCTCAAGCTGGAAGGCCGCTACGCCGACCCCGATTTGCGCCTGCAAACCCATCCGGGTGAAATCAGCCGGGCGATGCTGGCGCAAATCGAAGGCATGATCGCCCAAGTCAAATGGAGCAAGCGCGACATCGCCGAGTTTGCCGGACGCTATTTGTCCGAGCCCAAGCCGAATGTATTCTTCACCGCGCCGGACGCCCCGCTCAGCCGCGCCGCCTTTTACAAACAGGCGAACAAGGCCGGCGTCGCACTCGATCCCAAGTCGCGCCTGCTGTTTGCGGGCGGTCGCTTTTTCATCAACGGCGAGGCCTTGACGCCCGCCGCAGACGAAACCCCTGCGCTTAAACAACTGGCCGACCAGCATCGTCTTGCCGCACCCTTGCCCGCCGCGCTACGCGAGCGCCTGTACGACTGGTATGAAGCCGGCTGGCTGGAGATCGACGCCGCATGAATGCCTTTGAAACCCCGGCTGAACTGCGTTCTGCGTTCGACGCGCTGCTGGCCGGCACGCACCGCCAGTTGAGGCTGTACGACCATGATCTTGGCCTGCTTGACCTCGACCACGCGCCGCGCCACGCGGCCCTGCGCGCGCTGTGCGTCGCCGGCGGCGGACGCCGCATCGAGCTGCTGCTCGACAACATCGGCCGCGTTGCCCGCGACCATCCCCGGCTGATGCAGTTGCTGCGCGACTTCGGCCATGTCCTCGAAATCCGCCAGGCCGACCCCGCTGCGCCACGTCCCGATGGGGCGTTTGTGCTGGCCGACCGCCATGGCGTCCTGCTGCGCGCCGACAAGGCCGCAGTGCCTGGCACGCTCCAGCTGGACGACGCGCGCAATGCCGTGGTGTTGAATCAGAACTTCGACGGCATGTGGCAGCGTTCGCAGGCCAGCGTAACGGCGACGACGCTGGGTCTGTAAAGGCCTATCAGGCAGCGCTTCGAAGCTACGCGAGTGCTGGCGGCGTAATGAATGATCCGTGCTAAAGCCCGCGCAGCCAGTCCAGCTCGGATTCGCTGAATCCGGCCTGACGCCGCGCCGCCAGATTGAACGGCGGCTTCAGCGGCGGCGCGTCGTAATCGACCAGCAACTGGCGAAACGTCGTCTCGGGTTCCAGCCCGCGCGCCGCACACAACCAGCCGAACCAGTGGCTGCCGATGGCGACGTGGCCGATCTCGTCGCGTTCGATGACGGCCAGAATCTCGACCATGCGCAGGTCATTCGCCACCTTGAGCTTGTCGACAATCAGCGGCGTGGCATCGAGACCGCGCGCTTCCAGCACACGCGGCACCAGCGCCATGCGCACCAGCGGGTCGTGTGCGGTTCTCAGCGCCATCTCCCACAGGCCGTTGTGCGCAGGGAAATCGCCATAGCCATGACCCAGCGTCGCCAGGTGCGCGTTCAGCAGTTCGAAATGCAGCGCCTCTTCATCCGCCACCCGCAGCCAGTCAGCGTAATACGCGGTCGGCATGCCGGCAAAGCGATGGGCGGCGTCGAGCGCCAGGTTGATCGCGTTGAACTCGATATGCGCCAGCGCATGAACGAGCGCAGCACGGCCGGGCAGCGTGTCGGCGCGGCGGCGCGGCACCTGTTGCGGCGGGACCAGTTCGGGTTTTTGCGGCTGCCCGGGGTCGTTGATCGGGGCGCGTGCCGCCTCAATCGCGGGGTCGATCCCACCCGCCTGCCAGTCCGCCTGCAGTGCGTGCACGCGGGCCACTTTGGCCGCCGGCTCGCTGGCGCGCAGGCACTCGGCCAGCCGCTGCGGCAATCGGCTCAGCGCCGGTCCACCCAGCGGATGCCTGCCAGCGCGATGGCCAGAAAAATCAGCAGCGGCAAGATCGATACCGCCACAGCCGGCCAGTTATTGAGCAGGCCCAGGTGGCCGAACAGCCGGCTCAGCAGATGAAAACCGAGCCCGGCCAGAATGCCGAAAAAGATCATGATGCTGGTGCCCCCTGCACGCGGCCGCCGGATGGCGAACGGCATGGCGATCAGCATCATGATCGGGATGACGAAGGGGCTGAGGAATTTCGACCACAGCGCGAGTTCGTAACGCGTCGCATTCTGGTTGTTTTCCTTGAGGTGGGTGATGTAGCGCCAGAGGGTGCGCGCCGACATTTTTTCCGGTGCGATCAGCAGCACGCCGAGGATGTTGGGGGTGAGCACAGACTGCCAGTCCTGGCTTGCGCTGCGCTCGGCGCGAATGCCGTCCGCATCAAAGTGCGTTTCCATCACTTGGTGCAGGCTCCAGGTCTGGTTGCCGCGCCAGTCAGCCTGCTCGGCAGCACGGATCGAGCCCAGGCGGCCAGCGGCGTCGAAGCCATAAATCTCGATGCCGCGCAGCGTGTTGTCAGGCATCACTTCGCGCACATTGATGAAGGCGCTGCCGTCCTTGACCCATAGCCCGGAGCGGAATTGCTGCGCGACCACCGAGCGGGTGGCCGACAGTTTGTAACGCTGCGCCGCCTGATCCGACCACGGCGCCACGTATTCGCCGAACACCAGCACCAGCAACGACAGCAGCGTCCCGATGACCGCGAAATACCCCGCCACCCGCCAGTTGGACAGGCCCGATACACGCATCACCGCGTATTCCGAATTGCCCACCAGGCGCGACAGCGCGAACAGCGTACCGATCAACGCCGCCACCGGCAGGATTTCATACAGATGGCCGGGTACGCCGAGCAGCACCACGACGGCGGCCTGCCCCAGGCCATAGTTGTTGCGGCCCAGGCTGCCGAGCTCCTGCATCACATCAAAGAACGCAAACAGCACCAGCAGCGCCAGCAGGACGAAACCCGACGCCGCCAGTACCTGCCCCGCCAGATAGCGCGCCAGCAGATTCATGCTCGCCTCCGGCGCGGAGAATGCAGGCGCGAGCGCCGGTAAAACAGAACGACCACGGCCGACAGCATCAGCAGATGCGAGGACACGCCACCAACCCAGGGGTTGAGCTTGTCCTGAGCCACCCAGGCCTGCGACAGCGACAGCAGATTGTTGTAGACGAAATACAGCAGCAGCGCGATCACCAGCCCGTAGGAGCGGCGCGCCCGCGTGTTGACGAAGCTGAGCGGAATCGCCATCACGGCAAGAATCAGCGCGGAAAGCGGCACTCCCAGCCGCCACAGCAATTGGGCGCGCGCCGGCGGCGAAGCGTCATCGATCAACGCCGCTACCGACATCTGACGGATGTGGGTTTCCCTGGCGCCCGTGGCGACCGGATCGAGCCGCATCCAGTAGCGATCGAACTGCACGACGCGGTAGTCGAGCTGGCCGGGCGTGCCCTCATAACGGCGTCCGTCCTTGAACACCAGATAACGCGAGCCGTCCGGCAACTGGGTGTGATTGCCTTCGCGCGCGACTACCAGGCCGAGCTGGTCATCAATGCGCGACTGCATGAAGACGTTGCGCACGATGCCGGTCAGCGGGTTGAGCGACTCCACGTAATAGACGCGCTGGCCGGCGCTGGATTCGGCGAACAGGCCGGGCGCGATCAGCGTGCTTTCGCTGCGGCTCTTCAGTTCCTGGCTGTATTCGCTTCTCTTGGTTTGCACCCATGGATTGAGCACCAGCGTCAGCAACAGGATCACCAGTGAAAACGGCACGGCGAAGATCAGCACCGGCCGCATCCATTGCGTGAGCGACAGGCCGGCGTTGAACCAGATCACCATTTCACTATCGCGCCACATGCGCGACAGGGGCAGCAACACGCCGGCAAACAGCGCAATTGTCATCAATACCGGCAGGAAATACAGCAGCGAGAAACCGAGAAAGACGAACACCGCCTCGTTGGCGAGTTCGCCGCGCGCCACGTCGCCAAGCAGGCGGATGAACAGTATCACCAGCGCAATCGCCACCAGTACCGTCAGTACGGCACCGGTGGTGAGGCCCATCTCGCGGGTCAGTGCGCGGCGATACAGCATGAACGCTTCAATGTGTAAGCGTGCGGAGCACGCATGGGTTTTGACAACCAGCCGCGCCTGCGCCAATAATCGCCCGACCGGCAAATTGCAATTTTTTGAGCACAGACATGGAAAACAAGGAAATCGAACTCGAATTTAGCATAAAAAGCGGCGCGCCCGAAAAGCAGCGCAGCGCCTGCGTCGTCGTCGGCGTATTCGAAAGCCGCAAGCTGTCGGGGCCTGCGATCGACATCGACCGCACCAGCGACGGCTACCTGTCAGAGATCCTGCGTGGCGGCGATATGGACGGCAAGGCCGGCAGCACGCTGCTGCTGCACAAGGTCCCCAACATCCTGGCCGACCGCGTGCTGCTGGTCGGGCTCGGCAAGGAGCGCGACTTCCATGAAAAGGCCTACCGCGATGCCATCACCAGCGCCGTCAAGACCCTGCGCGACACCGGCTCGATGGACGCCGTCATCACGCTGAGCGAGATCCCTGTCAGGAAACGCGACGTCAACTGGAACATCGAACAGGCCGTGATCAGCGCCCACGAGGCGCTGTACCGTTTCGTCAGCATGAAGAGCAAGCCCGACGAGACGCGACGCCCGCTCAAGCGCGTCACCTTCGCCGTGTCGCGGCGCGGCGAGCTGAAGTTCGGCGAAATCGGCCTCGCGCGCGGACTGGCCATCGCCCATGGCATCGATCTGGCCAAGAACCTCGGCAACACGCCCTCGAATATCTGCACCCCCGAATACCTGGCCGGCGAGGCAAGAAAAGTTGCGAAAACGCACGGCTTCGGCTGCGAAATCCTCGATCAGGCCGCCTGCGAAAAACTCGGCATGGGCTCCTTCCTGTCGGTCGGCAAAGGCAGCGACAAGCCGCCGCGCTTCATCGTGCTGAAGCACGAAGGTGGCGCCAAGGGTGAAAAACCCGTGGTGCTCATCGGCAAGGCGGTCACCTTCGACGCCGGCGGCATTTCGCTGAAGCCGGCCCCCGACATGGACGAGATGACCTACGACATGAGCGGCGGCGGCGCGGTCATCGGCGCTTTCAGCGCAATCGGCGAGCTTGGACTTGCGCTCAATGTCATCGGCCTCATCCCCGCCTGCGAGAACCTGCCCGACGCCGAAGCCAACAAGCCGGGCGACATCATCACCTCGATGTCCGGCCAGACCATCGAGATCCTCAACACCGACGCCGAAGGTCGCCTCCTTCTGTGCGACTCGCTCACCTACGCCGAGCGCTTCGAGCCCGACGCGGTGATCGATCTGGCCACCCTGACCGGCGCCTGCGTGATCGCGCTGGGCGCGCACCCCAGCGCGCTCTTCAGCAACCACGACCCGCTGGCACGCGAGATCGAGCACGCCGCCGACCAGGCCTGGGACCGCGTCTGGCGCATGCCGCTGTGGGACGACTACCAGGACCAGCTGAAGAGCAGCCACGCCGA
>DASTEA010000118.1:0-5670 GCA_035710075.1 Thiobacillus sp. | reverse complement strand
TGGCACGTAACCATAGGCAAAATATTCCTCGACTGCCAGCGGATCGATGTCGCGCGCCAGGCTGGGATGCACCATCAAGGACTTCAGCTCCGAACCAAAAATGAATTCGCCGGTGTCGAGGAATGCGTAGTACAGCGGCTTGACGCCGAAGCGGTCGCGCACTACGAACAGGGTTTCCTGCTTGCGGTCCCACAGTGCGAACGCGAACATGCCGCGAAATCGCGCGACGCAGGCTTCGCCCCAGGCTTCCCAGGCGTGGACGATGACTTCGGTGTCGGAATGAGTACGGAAAGTGTGGCCGAGCGCCTCGAGCTCGGGCACCAGTTCCTGGAAGTTGTAGATTTCGCCGTTGAACACGACGACGACGCTGCCGTCCTCGTTGAACAGCGGCTGCTGGCCGGTGGACAGGTCGATGATCGACAAGCGCCGATGCCCCAGCCCGACGCCCGGCTCCAGATGCAGGCCGCCCTCGTCGGGACCGCGGTGGAACTGGGTCTCGTTCATGCGATGCAGCAATTCGCGTGAAATCTCGTCCACGCCGCGGGTATCGAAAATGCCGGTTATGCCGCACATAGGATTGGATTTGGGTGGGGTTGTGGTGGGTGTAGGAGGCCCGCCCTCGAGCCGATTGCGGGCGCTAGCGCGGCGCGGGCAATCGGGGCGGGGGCGCCCCTCCTACAGGAGGTGGTCATGTCGCTATCCTGGTTCCGTTGATGGCTCGCCGTCATCATTTTCGCTTTAAGGTTTTGTCGTACACCGTGGCGTAGGCCTCGGCCATGACCGGAATGCTGAAGCGCTGCACGGCCTGCTGCCGCGCATTCTCCCCGTGTTCGGCAATGCGCGCCGGCGCGTCCAGATAACCGAGCAAGGCCTGTGCCATGCCAGCCACATCGCCCGGCTGAACCAGCATGCCGTTGACGCCCGCTTCCACAAGTTCGACATTGCCGCCCACCGCGGTGGCGATCACCGGCAGGCCGCTCGCCAGCGCTTCCAGAATGGTATTGGAAATCCCCTCGTTTTTGGAGGGCAACACGAATACGTCGAGTCCCTGCATGATGTCTGCAATCTCGTCGCGCTCGCCCGGCAGCCAGGCCAAGTGTGCCATGCCGGCGGCCTGCAGCAGGGCCAGGCAGGTTGCGCGTGCAGGGCCCCCGCCGACGATGACCAGCCGCGCACGCGCGGCACGCTCGGGCCGCTGATGTACAAGCTGGATGAAGGCACGCGCGAGCATGGGGTAATCCTTGACCTCGGCCATGCGCCCCACCGAGCCGAAAACAATGCTCTCGCGATCGGCAAACCCGGGCGGCAGCAGGTCCGGCCGCGCACCTTCGCGCGGACGGAATTTTTCGCTGTCGACGCCGTTGTAGACCTGGTGCACCTTGCGCGGCGGCACGCGGATGGCCAGGCGCAGCCAGGTCTCGAGGTCCCGGCTCACGGCAATGTAGTTCGACACAAAAGGCTGGGCGGCGCGGCGCAGCAGATTGTATTTCCAGTTCTGGCCGTACAGATCGAACACATCGCGCCCATGCTCGCCGTGCACGGTGGCGCGAACTCCGGCGGCCGCGGCGACGAACTGCGCCTCCAGCGCCGCCAAGTTGCGGGTGTGCACCAGATCGGGGTTGAGCTGGCGCAGCAGCTTCCATAAGCGAACCGTCCAGCCGAAGCCATGGCCCGGCGCGCGATGCAGCGCGTGAAAGCCGACCGGCTGCGCGGTAATTCGCCGGCGGAAATCGCTGTAGTCGGTGAGCGCAACCACGGTGTGCCGGTAATGTTCCGGCGGCAGGGCGTTGAACAGGTTGACCATGCCGTTTTCCATGCCGCCGGTGTCGAAGCGGTGGACGATATGGACGATGTGTGCGGTCACCGGCCGTCAACCTGGTCGAGTGCGCGCCCGATCGCGGGCTCCATGTCGGCGGCAAAACGCGCCAGGGTGGCGGCTGCAGTCTCGTGTTCCGACTCTTCGTACGGGGTGGCGATCAGCACCGACAGGCCGTCGTCGCGCTGCAACCGCACGCGGTCGAACGCCAGGATCAGCTTGGCGGCATGGTCGTTGACGGTGGGGTGCTGGTTGATCAGGTTCCACTGCCATACCAGCAGACGCTGGCCATTGCGGCCGCGCAGCCGCGCCTGCCGCGCCTGACGCGATGTGCCGCCAATTTCCACCGTGACGAGGGTTTCGCCGATGTTCGACCAGGCCGGGTCTTTCTGCCGGATCATGAAATTCTGCGAGTTGATGAGTTCGGCATCCTGCCGCTGGGTGACGTAGTAATTGAGTTCCAGCAGCACGCTGCGCCCAGCCTGTGTATACGGCTGGCGCAGCTGGCGGTCGGCGCCGGCCCAGTGCGGCACCCAGGTGGTGAAGGTCTCGCTTGGCTGCCAGCCGCCCGGCGCCTCGACCTGCAATTCTGGCATGGCCGGCAGCGGGCGCGAGGTGAGCCAGTTGGCGTAAGCCGGCCACATCCCGGCGATTACCAGTGCAACCATCGCCACCGGCAGGATCGGCCGCGCCTGCGCGCTAGCTGCTGCGGTTGCCCGTGACGACGTCACACCGGATTGCGGCTGGTCGTCCTCGCGCCAAAAGCTGCCGACCCAGAACAGCAGCAGCATGACCAGACCGAAAAACACCCAGCCGTAAATGTAGTGATCGACGCCGAGCGCCAGCTGCATGTCGGACAGGTGGGCGATCATCACGATCATGTAGGCGCGCCCGCTGTTGGCGAAGATCGGCACGATGATGGCGGCGATCGAGAACAGCAGCCGCCGTTTCCAGGAGCGGTAGGTGAGGTAGGCGTACAGCACCCCGAGCGTGACCGAGGCGATCAGATAGCGCAGCCCGGAGCAGCCTTCGACCACCGACCAGTCGCCACTGGGAATGCTGAAGAACATGCCTTCGCGGTACACCGGGATGCCGGTCACCTGCAGCATCGCCACGGTGAAATCGGCAGTCACCCCCATCAGCGGCTGGATCAGGAACTCGCCCACCGGTACCGCGAAAAACAGGAACATCAGGGGAAAGAATGCGGCCCACACGAAGCGCCAGCCGAGCAGCGTCCACACTGCGGCAATCAGCATGGCAATGAACGCGTATTGCGCGACGACGTTGACGCTACCGGCATCGGCCAGCAGCCAGCCGGCGCCGGCAGCCGCCAGCAGGATCAGTCCACGCAGGTCGGGGCGCGGCTGCACCTGTGCCAGCTCATCGCGCTGGCGCCAGAGGAGCCAGGCGCTGATGGGGAAAATGAGATAGCCGTGGGTGAAGGTCTCCGAGCGCTCCCATATTTCGACCATCGAGTAGAACGTCGGCCAGAACACGCCGGCCAGGATCAGCAGGACGCCGAAGGTCAGCGCGCCCGACAGCAGCCAGCGGCTGCGTGGGACGGTGGGCAGGGAATCGGGCAGTGCGCTCATGCGGGGCAAGTCTCCGGAACGGGGGCTGCGGCAGGCGCCCCTTCAAACAGGGGATCGATCGCCGACAGATTGTGGGCCCAGTCGTAGTGGGTCAGGATGCAGTCACGCGCGGGTGCGGCAGTGGAGGCGCTCTGCAATTGGGCGATAACGGCGTGGGCGAATTCGGCTTCACCCAGCGCCAGGGTGAAGTCGCGCCCGGCTTCGGCGCGGATGCCTTCGGCGGCTTGGGCGCTGGCGACGACGGGACGCGCCATTGCCATCGCTTCGAGCACCTTGTTCTGCACGCCGCGTGCGATGCGCAGCGGGGCGACGGCGCAGGCGGCGTGGGCCAGCCAGGGCCGCACGTCGGGTACGCTGCCGGTTACGACCACGCCGGGCTGGCGCGCCAGTATCCGGACGGCTTCAGCCGGGTGGCTGCCGACAATGGTGAACTGCGCAGCCGGCACCGCCTCGCGGACGGCGGGGAAAATCCGTTCGGCAAACCAGCTGACGGCGTCGATATTGGGCCAGTAATCCATCGCGCCAGTGAACACCACGCTCTGCACGCCTAGCGAATACGGGTTAGGGTAGTCGCGCGCAGGGGAGAAATAGTCGGCATCGACACCGTTCTCGAACGCGCCGATCTTGTGCAGCGCTGCCGGCGCGCGCTGTTGCAGCAGCGCCGCCTCGGCGTGCGACACCAGCAGGGTGGCGTCGAAATCCAGCGCCACCCGCACTTCCCAAGCCGCCAGCTTGCGGCCTTCGCGGGCGTACACCCACGACAGCGGCCAGCGCTGGGTCGGCGCGTACTGCGTCCACTTGTCGGAATCGACATCGACCATATCGAGCACGCGGTGCGCGAGATGGGGCGGCATGAACTGCGCCATCGCCGATGAGAACGCCAGCCCGCGCGTCACGTTGCCGGAGGCGGCCAGCTCATCTGCCCAGCGCTTGAGTTCGCGGTTGCGGTAATACGGCAGCGTCAGCGCCTCGCCGCTCAGCAAGCCGGACAGGCTCGCCAGCTTCGCGCGGCGCGGGTGCAGCGGCAGCAGCTTGATCGAGGCGCAATGCGGTTTCAGCGCGGCCAGGTACTGCCAATCGTCGGGATCGTCGACGAAGGCGCCAAGATGAATTGCATAGCGCGTGGAGAGATGCCGCAGCAAGTTGAACGAGCGGATCTTGTCGCCCTTGTTGGGCGGAAACGGAATGCGGTGCGCAAGAAACAGCAGGCCTTCCATGCGTCAGCCCAGATTTTTCACAATATGCGGCCCGATCACGTTGGCGAGCGCCAGCGGCATTTTCTTCCAGACCTGGATGAACAGGCGGTATTTGGGGTTGAGCGGGTTGATTTCGGGGGCGTTTCTGGCGGTCACCAGAAAATACTCGTAGTGCAGCGGCGTCGGCTCGAAGCCCCAGTTTTTCTTGAAGTCGAACGAGCCGGTGCCGCGCTTGCTGCGGCCGAAGTCGAACACGCGCAGCCCGCGCTCGCAGGCGCGCCGCATCAAGTCCCAGTACATGAAGTCGTTACCGGCCACCGCGCGTGCGGCGTCGACGCCGCCGCCGTAATACGGCAGCACTTCGTCGCGAAAGTAGAACGACATCACGCTGGAGATGACTTTGCCGTCGAGCGTGATGGTCAGCACTTCGCAGTCGTCGCCGAATTCGTCCTTCAGCAAGCGGAAAAACCTGCGCGAAAAAACCGGCGTTCCCAGACGATGCACGCTCGCCGAATAGGCCTGAAAGAAGCGCGTCGTGTCGGCGTCAATCTTGCCAACCAGCCCGGCCTTGATGCCTTTTCGCACCATCGCCCGCTGCTTGCGCGGGATGGCGTTCATGTTGGCCTCGATTTCGGGTTCGATGGCTTTCTTGAACGTGACGTACAGGTCCTTGGTCGGCCAGTCGGGATGCTGCGCGATCTGGTTGCGGTATTCGAGTGCGCCGACCTTGAGCGTGCCGGCGAGCGCCTGGGCGGCGGCATCAAGTGCGCGAAAGGCGGCATCGTGGTCGGCCAGGATGCCGCCGTAGGCGCAGAACGGCAGCGAGCCCAGGCTGTGGCCGAACAGCCGGCTCCTGATTTCGGCCAACGGCAGCACGCCGACGATCTCGTCGTCCTGCTCGGCCAGCAGAAAATGCGTGCGATGGCCGAACGCGTCCTCGATCACGCGCTTCCAGCCGGCGCGATGGAAAAAGGTCGCGGCGGGATGCCCGTTCACATAGGCATCCCAGCGTTCGGCGTCTTTCGTTTCCAGCGTTCGAACCGTGACTTCGGCCGTCATGGCCTCG
>DASTEA010000117.1:0-10767 GCA_035710075.1 Thiobacillus sp. | reverse complement strand
CGCCGACTGCATCACGCGGTCGAGGTATTGCTGCACCAGTTCATGCTGCTTGGCTGTGCCTAGCACGGTGACGGTGCCCGCCACCGGGTTGATGGCGACATCGTTCTTGCCATCGCCAAGGGGCTGGTTGGCGAACGCCGCGCTGAACAGGTTGGCGGCGCCCGTCCCCGCCTTGCTGGCAGCTTCGGCTTGCGAAACGCGCTCGGCGCGCGCAATTTTCTCAGCATCCAGCCGCGCGGCTTTTTCATCGATGCTCTGGGTGACTTCGCGGGTGCCTGCAAGCATGGTCCGGATGTTGTTGGCCAGCACGTTCCACAAATCATTATTCGATTGGCTGGCGACCGTGGTACTGGAGGAGTTGCCCGTGGTGCTGGCGGTGCCGCCGCCAGCACCACCGACACTGCCGCCGCCCGTGCTGGCAATTTCGGCAGCCACGCCGACGCTGGAGGTGGTGTTGCGGGCAACGTTCACATAATTGACGCTGTAGGTCTTGACGTAGGGTGAGTCGGGCATGATCGATACCGTGCGGCCGTTCATTTCGTAGCGCAAATTCGCCTGCCGGGCGATGCGGTCGAGAATGGCGGGCAGCGGTTCCTGCACGGCGTTGAGCGAGACGCGCCCGGAGATGCCCGGATACAGGTCGATGTTGTACTGGGTGTCGCGCGCGATGGAAAACAACAGGTCTTTCACCGGTACGTCGTTGACCACCACGGTGTAGGTCGGCACCGGCGCGCTCGGCCTGGGCGGGGTCAGCGCGGGCGCGGCCTTCACCGGTGCGGGCGGCGCGGCGAGGGGGGCCGCAGGCTGGGCGGGCTGGCTGATGTGGCCGGGCGAGGTATCAAACGCCTGCGGCGGCACGCAGCCACCCACCAGCACGAAGCTGGTCAATGCCAGACTCGTCAATACAGAGCGTTTCAACACAGCGTTCATCATCATCCTGTTGGTAAAACCACAGTGCGCATTTTGCCGACCGTGCGTAGAACCGGGGTGCCTGCAGGCGGGGCGGGCAGCGTGCGCAGGGCCGCCATCGCCGCATCACGGGTGGCAAACTCGCCTGCCAGGATCATCCAGGCAGGCGCCTCCTGACGCAGTCCGTGCAATACCCGCACCGGTTGCGGGGTGGCGGCATTCAAGCTCCCCAGTAATACGGCTGCCTGGCCGGCTTCTTTAGCCGAGGCAAGCTGGATGACGTGGGTGCCAGGCGCGGCGGTGGCCAGCCAGCGCTGGGTTTGCCGGACCAGTTCGGTGATGTCGGCGGCTGGCGGGACGGCCGGCCGAGCGGTATGAAGGGTGGCTGCGGCAGGCGGCGGGGCGGATAGCGCAAGCGCCTGCCAGGCGACAAACGCCAGCAAGCCCAGCACAGCCGCCAGGCCGGCACTCAGCCAAGCCAAGCGGCGCAGCCTGTGGCGCGAGTCTGGCTGCCGGGGGAGCGACTCCATTTCGGCGTCGCCCGCGGCGGCTTCCAGATGGGCCGGCGTGAGCGTATGGGTTTGCCCGGCATAGGCCGCCAGCAGGGTTTTGTCGGCCAGCACGTTGATGCGGCGCGACAGGCCGCCGGACAGTTGCGTCATGCGGGTGATGAGCGCCGCCGGAAACAGGTCGGGGCCGCGATAGCCGGCCACCGCCAGCCGTGCACGCAGATAATCGGCGACTTCGGCTTGCGCCAGTGGCGACAGGTTCAGGCTCAGGGTAATGCGGTCCTTCAACTGACGGATGCGCGGGTCTGCCAGCTGCACGTCGAGTTCGGGCTGACCGAACAGCACGATCTGCAGCAGCTTGTCAGTGGCGGTCTCCAGATTGGTCAGCAGCCGCAGGAACTCGAGGTTTTCGAGCGCGATGCCCTGCGCTTCCTCGACGAACACCACCACGCGCCGTCCCGCTTCGTGGCGCGCCAGCAAGGTGGCATTGAGCTGCGCCAGCCGGGCCTGCCGCCCGCTCTCGGGTGCGTCAATGCCGAGGTCGGCCAGGATCGCCGCCAGCATGTCGTCGGACGACAGGGTGGGATTGCCGAGGTAGGCGCTGTCGACGCTGTCGGGCAACTGGGCGGCCAGCTTGCGGCACAACATGGTTTTGCCGCTGCCGACCTCGCCCACCACCTTGATGATGCCCTCGCCCTGACCGATGGCGTAGAGCAGTGCGGCGAGCATTTCCCCGCGCTGGCCGCCGGCATACCAGTATTCGGTATTCGGCGTGATGCGGAAGGGCGCTTCTTGCAGACCGAAATAGTCAAAGTACACAGGGGCGCTTATTCGGTCCCGTAGGTCTGCATGCGGCTGTATAGCGTGGTGCGGTTGATGCCGAGCAGCTTGGCGGCCTGTGACAGGTTGCCGTGGGTCATGTTGAGCGCGGCCTCCACATAGGCTTTCTCCCACTGGCGCAGGGTGACGTCGAGGTTGAAGTTGGCCATGGTCTGCAGCTGCTTGCGCGCCAGTTCGATCAGTGCCTTGCCGTCGTTGGCGAGCGGGATTTCCTGCGGGTAAGCCTGGTCGGTATCGAGTTCGTCTTCCAGTTGCTGGGCGTTGACCGCCACGCCCGGGTATTTGGTGGTCAGGCGGATGGCGATGTTGCGCAACTCGCGCACGTTGCCGGGGAAGTGGTAGTCCGCCCACATCTGCTGGGCGCGGGCGTCGAGCGAAAACGGCAGGGTCTTGGCTTCGCGGGCATAGAAGTCGCGGAAGTGGTCGAGCAGGGTGAGCTTGTCCTGGCCCATTTCGCGCAGCGGCGGAACCGCGATGGAGAATACCGACAGCCGGTGGTAGAGGTCGGTGCGGAAGCGGCCGGCCTTGATCTCTGCGCGCAGGTCACGGTTGGTGGCGGTCACCACGCGGGCGTTGGAAAAGCGCGGCTGGGTTTCGCCGACGCGCTGGTATTCACCGTTTTCCAGCACGCGCAGCAGCTTGGCCTGCAGTTCCAGCGGCAGTTCGCCTATTTCGTCGAGGAACAGGGTGCCGTTTTCGGCTTCTTCGAAATAGCCGGCGCGCGCGCTGGTGGCGCCGGTGAATGCGCCCTTGGCGTAGCCGAACAAGGTGGGTTCGACCAGCGTCGGCGAAATCGCCGCGCAGTTGAGCGCCAGATAGGGCTTGGCCGAGCGCGGCGACAGCTGATGCAGGCTGGAGGCGACGCGCTCCTTGCCGCTGCCGGATTCGCCCTCGATCAGTACCGGGAATGGGGCGGCAGCGTATTGCTTGATCTGCTGGCGCAGCTTGTCCATCGCCGGACTGGTGCCGACGATGCCGGACTCCTTGGCCGGCGCGGGCGCCTTGTCGGCTGTGCGCTCGGCGTTCTGTATGAGTAGGGCGTTGAACAGCAGGGACTTCAAGCGCTCGGGTTCACACGGCTTGGCCACGAAATCGATCGCACCCAGCGCACGCGCGTGGCGCGCGTTGGCTTCGTCGCTCTGGCCGGAGAGCACCAGGATCTTGATGCTCGGCGAGATGCCCAGCAGGTCGGCGATCAAAGCAAACCCTTCGTCGGGCTTGTGCGGGTGCGGCGGCAGGCCAAGGTCCACCAGAGCCAGTTGCGGCGGTTCGTCCAGCTGCATCAGCAGGCTTTTCACCTGGGCGCGCGACTCGGCGGCTGAAATGTCAAAGTCTTTGCTCAGCACGTAGGTGAGCGTATCGGAAATCAGCGGATCGTCATCGACGATCAGCAAGCTAGGCTTATTGGTTTGGACCACATACCCTCCAGGTCGAATGGTGCCGAAATCGCGTTTGTCCATTCATGGAGAGGGATTGTTATGCGCGTGCCGGAATTGTGCCAGAGACCTGCTGAAAGTTAAACAGGCGTGGGCCGGCCGTGCGGAGGGAATGCCGCAAACCATTTCGTGCGGTCGGGTGCCAGCTGTTCAGGGCTTTCTATTGCCGCCAGATAGCGTATGGCGCGCCATTTCAGTAATTGACCGAAGGTGCGCCACCAACGGCAGGTTTTCAACCAGCGCGCGGCCTCCTTGATGTGGGTCGGCGGATCATCGATCCGTTTGCCAAGACTGCCCGTCAGGCCAGCTTGCCCTGCACCCAGGCCTGCACCGAGGCGAGTGCGGCCGGCAGCTGCCCCGGCTCGCTGCCGCCCGCCATGGCCAGGTCGGGCTTGCCGCCGCCCTTGCCGCCGACCTGGGTGGCGACGAAATTCACCAGTTCTCCCGCCTTGATTCTGCCGGTGACGTCGGGCGTCACCGCAGCGATCAGGCTGACCTTGCCGTCGGCGACCGTGCCCAGCACCAGCGCGCAGGACTTCAGCTTGTCGCGCAGCTTGTCGGCGGTTTCGCGCAGGCCCTTGGCGTCGATGCCGTCGAGCTGCGCCGCCAGTACGCGAACGCCTTTGACGTCGGTCGCCTGCTGCACCAGTTCGTCGCCGGCACTGGACGCCAGCCTGGACTTCAGGCGGTCGAGCTCCTTTTCCAGCGCGCGGCTGTGTTCCATCAGCTGCGCCACGCGCTCGGCGGCCTCGGCCGGGGTGGCCTTGACCAGCTGCGCGATCGCGCCGAGATGCTTCTCGGTTTCGCCGAGATAGGCGAGCACGCCGCTGCCGGTGGTCGCTTCGATCCGGCGGATGCCGGCCGCGACGCCGGTTTCCAGCAGGATCTTGAAGGCGCCGATGTCGCCGGTGCGCGCGACGTGGGTGCCGCCGCACAGTTCGCGCGAGCTGCCGATGTCGAGCACCCGCACCTCGTCGCCGTATTTTTCGCCGAACAGCATCATCGCGCCGGTTTTCTGCGCCTCCTCGATCGCCATCACCCGCGCCTGGGTGGCGGTGTTGGCGAGAATCTCGGCGTTGACGCGTGCCTCCACCTCGCTGATCTGCGCGGCGGTCATCGGGGCGGGTTGCACGAAGTCGAAGCGGGTCTTGTCGGCATCGACCAGCGAACCCTTTTGCTGTACGTGGTCGCCCAGCACCTCGCGCAGCGCCTTGTGCATCAGGTGGGTGGCCGAGTGGTTGCGCATGGTGCGCGCGCGGTTGTCCGCGTCGACTTTCGCCAGCACCGGCTCGCCGACTTTCAGCACGCCGGATTTGACGACGCCGTGATGGCCGAACACCAGCGCCTGGATTTTCTGCGTGTCCTCGACTTCGAAAGCGCCGCTTGCGCCCTGCAGCACGCCGCGGTCGCCGGCCTGGCCTCCGGATTCGGCGTAGAACGGCGTGTGGTCGAGCACCACCACGCCGAGTTCGCCTTCGCGCAGCTCGCCCACGGCGCTGCCGTCGCGGTACAGCGCGAGGATGGCGCCGTCGTGCGCCAGCGTGTCGTAGCCGTGGAAGGTGGTTGCCGCACCTGCGTACTCCAGTCCGGCGCCGAGCTTGAACTTGCCGGCGGCGCGCGCCTGGTCTTTCTGCCGCTTCATGGCGGCATCGAAGGCCGCGGTGTCGACGCTGACGTTCGCCTCGCGGCAGATGTCGGCGGTGAGGTCGAGCGGAAACCCATAGGTGTCATGCAGTTTGAAAGCCAGCTCGCCGTCGAATACGCCGCCGGCAGGAATCGTCTTCAGCGTCGTCTCGAGGATGCCCATGCCGTGCTCGATGGTCTCGAAGAAGCGTTCCTCTTCCTGCCGCAGGATGTCCATCACGCGGTTCTGCGCCTTGACCAGCTCGGGGTAGGCGTCGCCCATCACCGCCGCTAGGTCGGGCACGATGCGGTGGAAAAACGCCATGCGCGCGCCGAGCTTGTAACCGTGGCGGATGGCGCGGCGGATGATGCGGCGCAGCACGTAGCCGCGCCCCTCGTTGCCGGGGATGACGCCGTCGACGATGAGGAAGGAGCAGGCGCGGATGTGGTCGGCGATGACTTTGAGCGAGCTGTTCGCAAGGTCATTCGTCTGCGTCTCGCGCGCGGCCGCGGCGATCAGCGCCTGGAACAGGTCGATGTCATAGTTGGAATGCACATGCTGCATCACAGCGGAGATGCGCTCCAGCCCCATGCCGGTGTCGACCGAAGGCTTGGGCAGCGGATGCATGGTACCGGACTCGTCGCGGTTGAACTGCATGAACACGTTGTTCCAGATCTCGATGTAGCGGTCGCCGTCTTCGTCGGGCGAGCCGGGGGGGCCGCCGGCGACCTCGGGCCCGTGGTCGTAGAAGATTTCGGTGCAGGGGCCGCAAGGGCCGGTGTCGCCCATCGCCCAGAAGTTGTCGGACGCGTAGCGCGCGCCCTTGTTGTCGCCGATGCGGACGATGCGATCCTTCGGCACGCCGATGTCGTTGTGCCAGATGTCGTAGGCTTCGTCGTCATCGGCATACACGGTGACCCAGAGCTTTTCGGTGGGCAGCTGCAAGACGTCGGTGAGGAACTCCCAGGCGTACTTGATGGCCTCGCGCTTGAAGTAGTCGCCGAAGCTAAAGTTGCCCAGCATCTCGAAGAAGGTGTGGTGGCGCGCGGTGTAGCCAACGTTTTCGAGGTCGTTGTGCTTGCCGCCGGCGCGCACGCAGCGCTGCGACGACACCGCGCGGGTGTAGGGGCGCGTGTCCTGGCCGGTGAACACGTCCTTGAACTGCACCATGCCGGCGTTGGTGAACAGGAGGGTCGGGTCGTTGCCCGGTACCAGCGGGCTGGAGGGGACGATGGTGTGGCCCTTGGAGGCGAAGAAGTCGAGGAAGCTCTGGCGGATGGCGCTGCTTTTCATGGTGTTGGAATGGATTCGGGCGGGAACGTCGGACAATAGGGCATTGTATCCGTTAAAGTTCCGGCCTTGCAGGCAGTGAGGACAGGGAAAATGAGCGACGAGGATGTGATCGCGGCAACGCGGCAATGGATCGAAAAGGCGGTGATCGGGCTGAACCTGTGCCCGTTCGCCAAGGCGGTCTACGTGAAGAACCAGGTGCGCTTCGTGGTGAGTCGCGCGCCGCATCTCGACGGCCTGCTAGAGGACCTCGATCGTGAACTGGATTTCCTCGTCACGGCCGATCCCGCAGCGGTCGACACCACGCTGCTGATTCACCCGGCACTGCTGCCGGACTTTCTCGATTTCAACGATTTCATGCAGCTGGCCGAAGCGGCCGTAGGCGAGCATGAGCTGGAAGGGGTGATCCAGCTTGCCAGCTTTCATCCGCAATTCCAGTTCGCCGGCACCGCGCCCGACGACATCGGCAACTACACCAACCGGGCGCCGTTTCCCACCCTGCATCTGCTGCGCGAGGCCAGCATCGAACGCGCGGTGGCGGCGTTTCCCGAAGCCGAGACCATTTACGAACGCAATATCGAGACGCTGAAAACGTTGGGGCATGCGGGATGGGCCGCCCTGTGGGCGACGCCTCCCAAGCGCTAGCTGCCGCAACCGCCGCAACAACTCCCGCTCGCATGCGCGGACTGTTTTTCTTCGACGAGCAGACCCGCCTCGGCGAGCACCGCCACCAATAGCGCCCGTGTCGTCGTTCTGTCGTCGATCTGCGCGTACAGGCGGGCCGGGGCGTCGAGAAATGACACGTCGTGCACGCCAGGGATCGCTTTCAGGCGTGCGCCGGCACGTTCCGTTGCTTCGGCGCTGACGGATCCGACGATAGTGAAGGTCTCGGTTTTCATATGTGCTCTTTCATGGAAAAAATAGATGGATGCGGTAAGCCTTGCATTCGGACGCGTCAGCACAGTTGCCCACCGGTTGGGCAATAAAGATCTAAATATACATGCAAAATATATGTTAAGCAAAGGGAAAAATGCCTTGCTGCACATGCGGCGGGAAACCGAGGCGAGCGAGGTGGAGGAGGCCGTGCGACCTGGAGCAGTTGTTTGGGCGGGCGTCACACTCCATGGCAGAACTGCCGCCCGCAACCCGTAAAAAAAGAGGCTTGCGCCTCTTTTTTTACGGGTTATGGGCCGTGATACCCGCGCTCAGGAGACGCCGCCCTTGTAGCCGGCAATGCCCGGATTGGATTTGCCGACGCCAATGATCTTGGGCTCGTTCAGCTTCAGACCCTTGATCACCTTCTTGTCGCGCAGGTAGGTCGCGACGACATCCCACACCGGCTCGCCGGTCGCCCCTTCCGCCACCGGCGCCCAGCCCGCGACCTTGTAGGTCTTGTTGGCGACCACCGGCTTGCCCTTGATGGTCATGCTGCCGATGCGCTTGCCGATGGCCGCGTTGGGGGTGATGGTGTACTCGATGCCGCCCACCCGCACCATGTCGCCGCCCTGCTGGTAGTACGGGTCGGCATTGAACAGGTTGTCGGCGACGTCCTCCATGATGGTCTTGATCGTCTCCCCGGTCATGTTGGTCAGCGTCGTTTGCGGATAGGTGATCGCCGTCTGGTCCATCAGGCGTTCCATGGTGATGGCATCCCCCGGCAACAGCGTGGTGCCCCAGCGGAAGCCCGGCGAGAAAGCGGCGTCCGCCCCCTTGACGTCCATCAGCGCATCGACCAGCAACTGGTCCCAGGTGCCGTTGAAGTTGCCGCGGCGATAAAGAAAGTCGTCGGTGACGGCAAGTTTTTCGCTGAGCTTGCTTTCGTAAGGCGCGCGTACTTTCTTGATGTATGCGTCCATTGCCGGGTCGGCCGGCAACAGGTTGGAGAACACCGGCAGCAGGCGATATTTATAGCTCTGCAGCTTGCCGCCGCGAACGTCGAAATCCATCACGCCGAGGAACTTGCCGTTGGAGCCGGCATTGGTCACCAGGGTAATGCCCTTGGCGTTCTTGATTTTCACCGGTTGCGGCACGCCATCGTGCGTGTGGCCGCCAAAGATGGCGTCGATGCCGGTGACGCGGCTGGCCATCTTGAGGTCGACGTCCATGCCGTTGTGCGAGAGCACGATCACGACTTTGGCCCCTTTAGAACGGGCTTCGTCGACCCAGGTCTGCATGCTGTCGTCACGGATGCCGAAACTCCAGTCCGGCACCATGTGTCGCGGATTGGCAATCGGGGTGTAGGGAAAGGCCTGGCCGATGATGGCGACTTTCACCCCGTTCATTTCCTTCATGACGTAGGGCTTGAACACCTGGTCGCCGAAGTCATTGGTGACGATGTTCTGCGCGACGAAATCGACGCCGGCTTTCTTGAAGTCGTTGTTGACGATTTCCTGTACGCGCTCGGCGCCGAAGGTCGACTCCCAGTGCGGGGTCATGACGTCGACCCCCAGCTTGATGCCGGCATCGACCATGTCCTGCGCGTTGGTCCAGAGTGAGGTGGCCGAACCCTGCCAGGTGTCGCCGCCGTCCAGCAGCAATGCGCCCGGGCGCTGGGCGCGCGTCTTGTCGACCAGCGTCTTCAGGTGGGCAAAGCCGCCGACTTTTCCGTAGACCCTGGCGGCTTCGGTGAAGTCGAGGTAGGTAAAGGCGTGGGCTTCTGCGCTGCCGGGCTTGATACCGTATTCCTTCAGTAAATGCTGGCCGACCAGATGCGGCACCTTGCCGACTGCGGCGCCAACGCCAAGGTTGACGTTGGGCTCGCGGAACCATACCGGCAGCAGCTGGGCATGACAGTCGGTAAAGTGCAGGAACGAGACGTTGCCGTGGCGCGGCACGTCGTAGAAATTGGCGGGGGCCTTGCCGGCCAGTGCGGACTTGCTGTCCAGTGCCATGCCGGATGCGGCGGCGACGGCCAGCAGTTGCAGAAACTCGCGACGGTTCATATGCATGGGGCTCTCCTCGAGAATGAATGATGCGTGCTATTTCCAGCATTGTCGATTCTGGCGCATTGGCCGTAAATAGTAGCTCCGGCTCATACATGCCCGGTCAATTGCGCGCGAACGAAAAAAAGCCCGGTCGCCCGGGCTTTTTCATCCTGCTTGACTGCCGTGTTACTTGCGGAACACCGAGGCTTTCAGCGGCAGACCGTTGGACAGCGAGGAGTGGAAGTACTCCAGGTTGTTCAGCGTGGCGCTGCCCGCGGGAGCCGATACCGCACGCACCGACTTGTAGCAGCCTTCGTAGCGGGTCTGCAGCAGCACCAAGTTGTCGCCGCCGCGGAACACCGGCCAGTGCACGGTATGGCCGACGGCGGGCGAGATCAGCTCGGAGCGCAGGTGGACGCCGGCGTTCTGCACGTGACAGCTGGCGCAGGCAAAGTTGAGTTGGCCCTTGCGGCTGAAGAAGGATTTCTTGCCGTCTTCATACGCAGCCATCGCCTTGGGGCCTTCGACCTTGACGTTCGACAGCATGCCGTCGGACAGGGTGCGCATGTAGGCGGTCAGCCGACCCATGGTGTTCTTGTCACCCACCTTGTAGGCTTCCTCACCGTTGGCGACGCGGCAGTCGTTGATGGCGTCGATCAGCGTCACGACCTTGCCCTTGCCTTCGTCGAACAGGGGGTAGTTGCCGGCGATCTGCTTGCCGCCGTTGGGTAGGCAGCTCGCGTAGGTTTTTCCGTTCTTGAACGGGGTTTCCCACAGTTTGCGCCCGGCGTCGATCTCCGACTCGAAAGGCGGGAATTCCATGATGGCGTCATACTGAGCTTTGGCGTCAGCTTCAAATGCCAGCGCGCCGTAGACGTAATCCTCCACCTTGACGCTGGGATATTTGTTCGTGTAGTACTTGATGAATTCCTGCCGGTCCTTCTCGGGGGTGGCGTGTGCCGTGACTGCGCCCAACGCGATGCCCAAGCCGGCCATGCCCGTCAGCAGTTTCATAATAATTTTTTGTTTCATGCCGTCCTCCAGAAACCTGAATGAATAAAGCGGGAGCGGGGCCTGACACCCCGCTCGGTTGCTGCCCGTCTTAGCCGATGGTGGCTTCGGCGGTGTTCTTGTCGCCCTTGTTGTCGGTCCAGTTGACGACGACCTTGTCGCCGGCCTTGGGGCCCTTGACCTTGAAGCCGAGGTAGGGGTTCTTGGACACGCCGCCGCTCATT
>DASTEA010000116.1:0-2582 GCA_035710075.1 Thiobacillus sp. | reverse complement strand
GCGTGCGGGCAATGCGCCGAAGTACTGTTTGGCCAGCGCGATCACCGCGTCGGCCTTGACGTCGCCCGCCACCACCAGCGTGGCATTGTTGGGGGCGTACCAGCGCGCATACCAGTCTAGCGCATCCTGCCCGGTCATGTTTTTCAGATCGTCCATCCAGCCGATGATGGGGCGGCGGTATGGGTGCGCCTGGTAGGCCGTCGCCATCAGGCGTTCGTACAGCACCGATTGCGGCTGGTCGTCGGTGCGCAGCCGGCGCTCTTCCATCACCACCTGGATTTCCTTGGCAAACAGTTCATCGCTGATCACGAGATTGGCCATGCGGTCGGCCTCCAACTGCATCGACAATTCCAAGCGGTCTTTCTGCATCTGCTGGAAATATGCGGTGTAGTCGCGGCTGGTGAACGCATTTTCACGCCCGCCGGCGGCGGCGATGCGCTTGGAAAATTCGCCTGGCGGCACGTTCTGCGTGCCCTTGAACATCATGTGCTCGAGCACGTGCGCCACGCCGGTGGTGCCGTTGAACTCATCCATCGAGCCGTCGCGGTACCACACCTGCGACACCATCACCGGGGCGCGGCGATCCTCGTGCACGATCACCCGCATTCCATTGTCCAGCGTGACGTCCGTCAAAGCTGCCTGGGCGCTGCCGACCAGCAGCGCCAAACCGATTGCCCATAGGCTGCGCATGTAAGTCACCTCAGATTGCACGAGTTTGAATGATCCTGGAAACCGCAGCCTGGCGCGCGCTGCCGGTGAATGCCGTCGAAAATGAAAAAACCAATCTGCATCCAAAAGTCCTTAAGCGTGTGAGCGGTCAACTGCGGTTTTCAGGATGATAAGATACAGCGTCCGTCAAACAGTTGTGCTGACTGCCTTAATCCGTGTTTAGTTTCTTCAAGCCCAAACCCGCTCCCGTACCGGAAACGCCCACGCCCGAACCGCTGGCGACGCCACCCGTCATGCCCCCGCCCGCCGAACCGGCCGGCGCCGCGCCTGCCGAGCCGCGCCCGGGCTGGGCGCAACGCCTGAAGCAGGGCCTCGCAAAAACCCGTGACCGCCTCGGCGGCCAGCTGTCGAGCCTGTTCGGCGTGGGCCGCAAGATCGACGCCGAGCTGTTCGAGGAGCTCGAAACCATCCTCATCACCGCCGATGTCGGCGTCGATGCGACCCAGTCGCTGCTCGACGCGCTGCAGAAAACGGTGCGGCGCGAGGGGCTGACCGAGGCCTCGGACCTGCAGGTCGCGCTGAAACAGGCGCTGGTCGACCTGCTGACGCCGCTGCAGGCGCCGCTCGACGTCACTGCGCACAAGCCCTTCATCCTCATGCTGGCCGGCGTCAATGGCGCCGGCAAGACCACCACCATCGGCAAGCTCGCCAAGCTGTATCAGGCGCAGGGCCTGTCGGTGCTGCTGGCGGCGGGCGACACTTTCCGCGCGGCGGCGCGCGAGCAGCTGCAGGTCTGGGGCGAGCGCAACAATGTGACGGTGGTCAGCCAGGAAAAGGGCGATTCCGCCGCGGTGATTTTCGACGCCATTCAGGCCGCGCGGGCGCGCGGCATTGACGTGGTGCTGGCCGATACCGCCGGCCGTCTGCCGACGCAGCTGCATCTGATGGAAGAGATCAGGAAGGTCAAGCGCGTGATCGAGAAAACCGCCCCCGGCGCGCCCCACGAAGTGCTGCTGGTGCTCGACGCCAACACCGGGCAGAACGCCGTCACCCAGGTCAAGGCCTTCGACGATGCGCTCGGCGTGACCGGCCTGGTGCTGACCAAGCTCGATGGCACCGCCAAGGGCGGCGCCATCGCCGCCATCGCGCAGGCGCGGTTAAGCCCGGCACGGCCGATCCCGGTGCGCTACATCGGCGTCGGCGAAACCGTCGACGACCTGCGGCCGTTCGATGCGCGCGAGTTCGTCGAGGCTGTTTTCAGCGCATGATCAGCTTCAGCCAGGTCACCAAGCGTTATCCGGGCGGGCATGAAGCCCTGTCCGGGGTCAATCTCGCCATCGAAAAAGGCGAACTGGTTTTCCTCACCGGACATTCCGGCGCCGGGAAAAGCACCCTGCTGAAACTCGTCGCCGCCGTCGAGCGCCCCACCAGCGGCGCGGTGCTGGTCAGCGGCCAGAATGTCGGACGCTTGCCGCAGCGTGCCATCCCCTATTTGCGCCGCAACATCGGCCTGATATTCCAGGATCACAAACTGCTGTTCGACCGCAACGTGATCGAAAACGTCGTGCTGCCGCTCGACATCGCCGGGTTCGACCGCCGCGAATCGCTGCGGCGCGCGCGCGCGGTGATCGACAAGGTCGGCCTGCTCAAGCGCGAAAAAGCCAACCCCGTCAGCCTCTCCGGCGGCGAACAGCAGCGTCTGTGCATCGCCCGCGCGTTGGTCAGCCGCCCCGCCCTGCTGCTGGCCGACGAGCCCACCGGCAACCTCGACGCCGGCTACGCCGCCGACATCATGGCGATGTTCCGCGACTTCCATCAGGTCGGCACCACGCTGGTGATCGCCACCCACGATGATCGCGCCATTGCGGCGCTGGGCGGGCGCACGGTGCGGCTGGATCATGGCAAGGTGGGGG